>JAOUDB010000006.1 GCA_029859485.1 Desulfuromonadales bacterium
TTTATCTGACCTCTGCAAACAAATCGGTCGGCTTTTTCGCCACCCTGATCTGCTGGGTCGGCTTTATCGCCAATACCGGCGCGATCGGTATGCGTTGGGTCGAAGCCTACGCGATGGGTTATGAGCAGGCACCACTCTCTAATCTGTACGAGTCGGTCGTCTTCTTCTCCTGGTCGATTCTGCTGATTTACCTGATCTTTGATCTTAAATACAAGCAGCGCGCGATCGGCGCCTTTGTTATCCCCTTTGCTTTTGGCGGTATGATCTGGGCGCAGTGGAGCCTTGACGCGACCATCGCTCCCCTGGTTCCTGCCCTGCAGAGCAACTGGCTGACTTACCACGTCATCACCTGCTTTATCGGCTATGCGGCCTTTGCGCTGGCCTGTGGTGTGTCAATTATGTATTTGATCAAGATCGGCAAAGAGGAAAAGGCGGCTGAAGAATCCCCGATCGGTGGCTTGCTCGGTATGTTCCCCAGTACCAAGATCCTGGACGATCTGAACTACAAAGCGATCATGATCGGTTTCCCGATGCTGACCCTCGGTATCATCACCGGCGCTGCCTGGGCCAACTACGCCTGGGGCACTTACTGGAGCTGGGACCCGAAAGAGACCTGGAGCCTGATCGTCTGGTTTATCTACGCCGCCTTTCTGCATGCACGCTTTACCCGTGGCTGGGTGGGCCGGAGAGTTGCCTGGCTGTCGATCTTCGGCTTTGCAGCCACTATCTTCTGTTACCTCGGTGTGAACCTGGTGCTTTCTGGTTTGCATTCCTACGGCGGGTAGTGGCACTGTTAAGGGCCTGTCCCCGAGCGGGGCCTGTCCCTAGCCAGCACAAGGAACGTTCTCAGAATGAGGTTTTATGAAAAAAGAAGTCGTTTTACCTTTCGGAGTACGGGCTGTGCTTTTGAATACTGAGCCCCCTATTGTTGCTGTCAGAACTAGAAGGATTCCTCATGCGTAATTTGGTCCTAGTCGTTGTTATCGTGTTGGTTGGTGCTTCCGTCTATCTTGTGTCTTCAAGCAGTTCACGGCCCCCCAGTGAATGGGTCAAATCGGTTGCTGTCGGTGATCTTGCCCCAGATTTCCAGCTCGAAGATACAAAAGGTAACAAGGTCTCTTTGTCGGATTTGCGGGGCAAAGTTGTCCTGGTCAATTTCTGGGCGACCTGGTGTCCGCCATGCATAGAAGAGATGCCTTCAATGGAGAGACTCAACGAAGCCATTGCCGGTGATGACTTTGTCATGCTGGCGATCAATACAGAAGAAAATGGTCCTGGTATCGTTCCTGCTTTCCTGGAAAAGACCCCCTACACCTTTCCCATCCTTTATGACAACAAAGGTGTCGTGCAGAAACGTTATGGAGTGTTCAAGTTTCCTGAGTCTTTTATTGTTAACAAAAATGGGACCGTTGCAGAGAAAATCATTGGTCCACTTGACTGGTCGAGTCTTAAAACGATCACCTACTTCAAAAGCCTTATCAAAGGATAACAACATTGCTACAGCAAACAGCTGATATCACCTATTGGATTGCGTTTACCGCCGGGATTTTATCGTTTGCCTCGCCCTGCGTGTTACCTTTGATCCCCTCGTACCTGACCTACATCACCGGGCTGTCTTTCAGCCAACTTGATGATGAACATCCGGATGCCAAGGTTCGCCTGACGGTTCTGCTGCACACCTTGTGTTTCATCCTCGGTTTTTCCGCCGTATTTATTCTGCTTGGCGCCATTGCAGGTATCGCTTCCAGTAGCATCCAGATCTACCTGCGCGAGGGACTGGGCTGGGTTGAAAAGATAGGCGGGCTCTTGATCTTCCTGTTTGGAGTTCATATGACCGGGTTGTTCCATTTTAGTGCCCTCCTCGGCGAAAAAAGGGTTCACCTGCATAAGAGACCGAGTGGTTTTGCCGGAACTTGTTTGGTTGGTGTCGCTTTTGCGGCTGGCTGGACGCCCTGCATCGGCCCGATTCTCGCGTCAATTCTGGTGGTGGCCGCATCTTCCGGTCAGGTCGGCGAAGGGGTCGGCTTGCTAGCGGTCTATTCTCTGGGGCTGGGTCTTCCTTTCTTGCTGTCGGGCCTTCTGTTTCACCAATTTCTGTCAGCTTTCAAGCGCTTCCGTAAGCACATTCGCCTCATTGAAATCGGTACCGGTGTTATGCTGATGGTGGTTGGTGTCATGCTCATGTTTAGTCTGCTCGGGCCGGTCACTATGTTTTTGTACCAGTGGGTTCCTGTCAGAGGATAATGTCCTTATGCTGCGTAGACCATTCCCCCGATCTTTATGTTCACTCTCTCCCTGATTTTGGAGGATTTTAAATATGTCTCAAATTGATCAAGCGGACAAGACGAACTGGACGCTGCTATTCCTGGGCTGGCTTTTAGTCAGTGTATCGACCACTATAAGTCTCTTTTTCAGCTCTGTTCTGGAGTATGAACCCTGTGTCCTGTGCTGGTATCAGAGGATATGTTTGTTTCCGATGATCTTCATTTTAGCAGCAGGTCTTTTTCCCTCTTTTGATAAAAGCGTCATTAAATATGCGCTCCCTCTTTCGATAACGGGCGGGTTGACGGCCTTTTATCACACATTACTCTATGCCGGAATCATTCCGGAGAATATCCAGCCCTGCTCAAAGGGCGTTTCATGTACAGAAAAGTATATTGAGCTGTTTGGCTTTGTCTCAATTCCGATGCTCTCTTTTCTCGCATTTTCTACATTAGTCGCACTTTTGATTTTTCTTAAAAGGAGAACTTCCAAATGAAATACGTACTCGTTGGGCTTACATGTGTCCTTTTGGTTTTAGCCTTTATCGGAGGCAGTTCCTATTATAAGGGCCAGCAGGCTGAAAAGTTTGGTTTTCTAGCCCAGAAAAACGCCGAACTTTTCGTTAGGGACCATTCTCCAACACTTGGCAGCGATGATGCGAAAGTCTTTATCGTTGAGTTTATGGACCCTGCCTGTGAAACCTGTGCCGCCTTTGAACCCTTTATTAAGCAGGCAATGGCTGCCAATCCCGGCAAAATCAAATTGGTGCTGCGCTACGCCCCGTTCCATGATGGAGCCGATAATTTTGTCAAGATTCTTGAAGCCGCCAGATTGCAGGGGAAATACTGGGAAACCTTAGAGCTTATGTTTAAAACACAGCATATCTGGGCCAGCCACCATAACTATCAGCCGGAAAGATTATGGGAAGTTCTTCCTCGAGCAGGCTTGGATATCGAACGGATCAAAAAAGATATGCATTCCCCAGCTATTGCAAAAATCATTGAACAGGACATGGCTGATGTAAAAACCTTGAATGTGCAAAAAACTCCGGGGTATTTTGTCAATGGCAGGCCTCTGCAGCAGTTTGGCTATAAACAATTAGCACAATTGATTCAATCGGAACTTGACGCACAATATCCGACCAAGCGTTGAGCTAAGAACGTGGGGGGCGTAGTTGCTATGTTGACCCGCATCGACGTGAGTTCAAATACCCCTTGGGGCGCTAAGAGGTTAAAGGGTCATCTTCTGTAATGAGAAGGTGACCCTGTTCAGTTTAATGGGTGTGATATTGTCATGAGGTCTAGAGTGCTACCGGAAATGTCCCACGAACTGTTCCCGCAAATAGAGAAAGTCTGCTTGTACAACTATGACACCGGTATGAAGCCAAATGGACGTCGGTTGCAGATAACACTGGCATGAAAAGTTAAAAAAACTGCCGTCAATGTCCTTCACTGACGGCGGTATTTGTTTGTCTCTTGAAAGGTAAAGCGAATATAACTTTTTGACGTCGTTTATTGATTGAGCTACATTGCTTGAGACTTTAGCAGAAGCATCTCCTCTGACTTGAACAATATGCTGACTCTTCTCCTGAAAAGGTGAGGAAAAGCCACAGAATATAGAATGGACTCTCAATCGTGTTACTCGTAATTTTCTCCGCACCTATATGCTTGCTCAGCTTTTACCTGGCCTTTCTCTGCTACCGCAAGTCCCTTTATCCTCATACCATTGCTTTGACTATGCTTGCAGTCTTTATGCTGTTGCTTACCTTGGGGATACTTGCTGCAGGCTTCCTTGCCGGCAAAACAATCAATGATGAAATTGCCTTTTATTATTCGTCCGTACTTTCCCACCTTTCATGACTCTGTAGAGGTTATTTACGTGATGATGAACTGAATAAATTCATCAATTATCTCTTCGCGTCCAAAGGCATCTCTGTTTTCCCCAGCACCGTTCGTAAGGCAAACGACGATTGCACCCGCAGGACTCCAGGCAGGCTGGTCAGCTTGTTGTGGACACGTACGTAATCGGCATTATCCCTGGTAATAACACGCAGTAGATAGTCAAAGGCCCCCGACATCAGGTAGCATTCCATCACCTCTGCGACTTTGGAGACCTCCGCTTCAAAGGCTGCCAGCTTTTCGTTTTGTTGACCGTCTAGGCTGACCATGACAAAGACATTGTCCGGCTTGCCGATAGCGCTCTGGTTGATCAGCATGACGTAACGGTCGATGATCCCGCTCTCTTCGAGAATCTTGACGCGACGCAGGCATGCAGATTCAGACAACCCCACCTCTTCGGCAAGTTGTACGTTTGACAGTCTGCCATTCTTCTGTAACTTATTAAGAATAGAACAATCTATGGCGTCTAAATTTATGTTTGGCACAATGTGCTCCCTTAATCTAAATATACGAAATTATATTTCAATAAATAGATATATTGTTGGTAGTTTGCAAGAAAATTTACCGGCGTTGCTGATAAACTTCAGCATATACAGACAAATCAACGAAGCGCTATGAAGGAGTGTCCTTATGATTGTTGGTGTTCTTAAAGAGATCAAGGTGGCAGAAAACAGGGTGTGCATGACCCCTGCAGGTGTTGAAGTTTTGCGTGAACATGGCCATGAGGTTCTGGTAGAGACTCAAGCCGGAGTCTTCAGTGGTTTCAGCGATGCAGATTATGTTAATGCCGGAGCAGCGATCGCGGCGACTGCTGAGGAGGTTTATCTTAGCGCAGAGATGGTAATGCATGTAAAAGAGCCACAGCCTTCAGAATACGCATTGATTCGTAAAGGTCAGATCGTTTTCACTTATTTCCATTTTGCAGCATCCGAGGAGTTGACCCGGGCGATGATTGATAGCGGCGCGGTCTGTATTGCCTACGAGACAATCGTCGGCTCAGATGGCAGCTTACCTCTCTTGACACCTATGAGTGAGGTTGCCGGACGCATGGCCGCCCAGGAAGCGGCAAAGTATGCCGAACGTACCCAGGGAGGCCGTGGCATCCTGTTGGGTGGTGTCCCTGGTGTCCAACCGGCAACCGTTCTTGTTCTCGGTGGCGGTACGGTTGGTACCCATGCCGCCCAGATGGCTTGTGGCCTGGGTGCCAAGGTCTACCTGCTTGATACCAGCCTTGATCGTCTGCGCCATCTCTCTGAAGTGATGCCGAAAAACTGTTTCCCGATTATGTCTTCTCCGGCGACGGTTCGAGAGCTTGTTCAGGAAGCTGATGTGGTTATTGGCGCAGTCCTCTTGCATGGTGCCAAAGCTCCGAAGCTGGTGACCCGGGAAATGCTTAAAACCATGAAGCCCGGAGCGGTGCTGGTGGATGTGGCGATTGATCAGGGCGGATGCTTTGAAACTTCCAAGCCGACCACTCACAGCGAGCCGACCTTTGAAGTTGATGGTATCGTTCATTACTGCGTCGCTAATATGCCCGGGGCCGTTCCCCTGACATCGACTGTGGCTCTGACCAATGCGACCCTTCCTTACGCCGTAAAGATCGCGGATCAAGGTTGGCAGGAGGTGGCTCGCAACAATTCGGGCATCAGGGCCGGCCTGAATGTTGTTGCAGGTAAGGTGACCTATGCCGGTGTTGCGGAAGCTTTCCGTATTCAATATACGGACATTGAAGAACTTCTTAACTAATCAATCAAAGAGAAGATGACATAGAGGCTGCTTCCAATCGGAGGCAGCCTTTTTTGTTTGGATATAACCAAAACCAAAGCAAGGCAAATTCAGGCTATATTATTAACGCATAGACGTGGAGACGCAGAGAGCAAAAGTCAGAGTTGAGCCATTTTAAAAGTTTTAATGGCTTTTCCACTGCACTCTCGTCCAAAGGCGCCTACTCCTGGTTGCGGCTCTGCGTTGAACCTTGTTTTGTGATATGGAAGCGTTTTTTCTCAGGTTGACGATCGAATCAGAATTGCGCAAGATACTCCATTGCAATCGGCTTTATGAAAGGTAGAATATAAGCAATTGCTAATTAAGTGTAAGGGATGTTTATGTCCAATATCGTTTTCCGAGAAGACCCGTTGGCCGAATTGAAAACAGCTTCTACTTACCAGGAGAAGTTGGCCGTTGTTCACGAGGTCCTGAAAAAACGCTGCCCTGGCATCGACCGTATCAGTATTGCTCTCTATGACATCAAGACACAATCCTTAGCCACTTTTCTGGCTTCACCTTCCACAGGAAGCCCCCTCAGTAATTACGAAGTCATTTTGAAGGAAGGCTCTGTCCTGTACAAGATTGCTTTGGACGCGACGCCGCGCATTGTCAGTGACTTGAGAGTCTATGAAGATCATGACGCAGCCCATTCCCGCGCTATCGTGGGCCATGGGTTTGCTTCCAGCTATACTCATCCGATGTACCATAACAAGGAATTGGCCGGTTTTGTTTTCCTGAATTCCTTGCACAACGGCTATTTCCGGGAGCGTGTCCTGGAGCAGGTTGAAATTATCATTCACCTGATTTCAGAGATGATCCTTAATGATCTTGCCTCAGCCCGAGCTTTGACTGCTGCCATGAGGACATCTGTCAGTATGGTGCAAAAGCATGATCTTGAAACGGGGACCCATCTTGAGCGTATGTCTCGTTACTCCCGCCTCATAGCACGTTCTTTGGTTAATCTGGGGACCGCGAACCTGGATGACGAGCAAATTGAGCAAATCGCGCTCTTTTCACCTCTACATGATGTTGGTAAAATAAGCATTCCCGATAGTATCCTGCAAAAAAAGACCCGTCTGGATTCGGCTGAACGGGGAGTCATGAACAGGCACACCATGGTTGGCCGGCAGATCGTCGATGACCTGATCAGAAATTTTGGTTTTGAAGAGCTGCCATATATCGATTATCTGAGAGAGATGACCGAGTTGCATCACGAAGCGATGGATGGTAGTGGTTATCCCTATGGCTTACGTGGTGAAGAAATTTCACTGGCGGCAAGAATCACCTCTGTCAGTGACATCTTTGACGCCCTGACGACACAACGACCCTATAAGCAGCCCTGGTCCAATGAACACGCTTTTGCAATGCTGCAGCTCCTGTCTATTGACAAGTTGGATAAGGGCTGTGTCAACGCAATGATCGCAGTGTCCTCGGAAGTCACCAAGGTGCAGCAACAGTTTGCCGAGTTGCACTGATTGTTGCCGGCGGGTGAAGGGATAGATTCTAAATATTGACAATTCTGCCATGAAATAGAATCTGGACGTTTTGAGACAAAAAAAGACCTGCTTCATTTCGAAGCAGGCCTTTTATTAATTGGATTGGTGTTGCTCCTGGTTACAGTTCTGGCTCTATTGTGATCTGCTCTACTGACGCTGTCATCTGTGCCGGTTCAGCCAGCAATGCAAAATCGTAGATGTCTTTGAGCTTCTTGGTAAAGATGGTCCCCAGCCAGAGCGGGCTCCATACGGCGCCTGCAGCCACCCAACTGTTCCGTGCCTTTGTATCAACCTCGTCAGCAACCACGACAAACTCAACAGGATTGTAACCTTGCTTGTTGATCTTGACGTTATGACTCTCTGTTGTGCCCAACTTGTAATTGAAGGCGCAGGGCGTTACTCCAATTTCTTCACCATCGATAAACACCAGTGCTCCAGGAGGAGTGGAGACAAATGCAGCCTGTTGCGCACAGGCACTGGTGAAGAGAGCGAGCAAAACGATAATGACAAGTTTCTGGAGCATCTATATCCCTTACGTTCTCCCCCGAGAATCATCAAAATGAACTAACAAAACAAAGAGCAAGTGATATGCCAATAATGGTTATATTCTGTCAATGTTGACTAGAATGATCTTTTTTTGTTGGATGATGGAGCCGAACGGTAATGATTTCAATCTCTTGGGAGATAGATTAGAAATGTAAAATCTCTTTGTTTCCAGAGGCTTTTGTGGCTCCAGGATGATGTGACATTGACTCATGTAGTCATTAAACCATATCTGATGATGTATAATGCCCACAGCTGTCACAAGAGCTACGCTAATCAACATCATGTAATAATATCTGGGGCAGTCTCTTGGATGTCCGGTTGCTATGGCGATGAAGCTTTTGACGTGTTAATATGCCCGTCGTTTCAACGAAAACACTAACAATGAAAGAATCATGTTCACGGTTGACCCGATAACTATAAGGAGATTGAGTCATGTCCTGGTTTGGCAAGATAATGGGAGGAAGTGTTGGCTTTATGATGGGTGGCCCTATCGGCGCGTTGATAGGAGTATCGCTCGGGCATGCACTGATTGATGACAAGGCCCGTGCCGGCATCGTTGAGTCAGGGCGTATGACCGGAAAGGAGCAGCGTCAGGCTGTTTTCTTTACGGCTACATTTGCCATGCTAGGCAAGATGGCCAAGGCTGATGGACGGGTCTGCGAAGATGAAATCAGTGCTGTGCGCAGTTTTATGTCCGATAAGCTGCGTCTCGACCAGGTTCATCAGCAATTTGCCATGGGCGTTTTTAACGAGGCGAAGGACAATGCGACCCCTTTTGAGGACTATGCTCGTCAATTCGGCCAGGTTTTTCAAGCTGAACCACAACTCCGGACAATGTTCTACGAAATGCTCTTTACGATAGCCCTGGCTGATGGCGTCCTTCATCCCGCTGAGGAGAAGTTTCTGCGTGCCGCTCCCCCTCTGATCGGTTTACAAAGTGGTGCTTTCGAAACGGTGAAGCGTCAATTTGTCAGTAGTCTCTCACATCACTATGCTGTCCTTGGTTTGGAAGATGATGCTGATCTGAGTTCTGTTAAAAAGGCCTATCGCAAACTGGTCAGCGAATACCATCCAGACAAAATTGTTTCCAAAGGTCTTCCTGAAGATTTCACCAAGTTTGCGGAGGAAAAGTTCCGTGAAATCAACGAAGCCTATGAAGCGATTCAGAAAGCCAAGGGCTAAGACCTTGATTTTGAGTTTTAAACGTTTAATTTTGATAGGTCTATAACTCAAACAGAGTGAATACGTCTTTATACCAAAACAGTAAAAGCTGAAATCAAATGACTAACGCAAAGACGCCAAGAAAAGCCAGGAAAGACGCAAAAGGTGACTATCCTCGCTTTTTGAAGTGGTTTTCTTTGCGGGCTTTCTCTACCCCTTCGCGCCTTTGCATTAAATACTTACAACCTTTGTTTGGATTATAAATCCGAATTTTAAATTCAACATTCAATATTGAGAATTGATTTTATGAACTACGGAATCACCCGCGAGGAAGCATTTGAACTGGTCAAGCAGCATCTCAAAAGCCCAAATATGATCAACCACTGCCTGGCCGCTGAAGCCGTTATGAAGGCATTGGCAGAGCATGTCGGAGAAGACGCAGAAAAGTGGGGGTTGGCTGGTTTGCTTCACGACCTGGATGCCGAATCACATACGGATCTTGAGGTGCACACCCGCGAGACTGCACGTATCCTCGAAGAGAAAGGTGTCGACTTAGAGATCATCGAGGCGATCCGTCTGCACAATGAACAAGCTCATCCAGGGGAGCGGCGCAGTACACAATTTCAACATCTGCTGGCAGCGGGAGAGACAATCACCGGATTGATCGTCGCCACAGCGCTCGTCTATCCTGATAAAAAGCTGGCCAGCGTCAAGCCGAAATCGGTGCGCAAACGGATCAAGGAAAAGGCCTTTGCTGCCGGTGCAAATCGGGACATTATCCGTGAATGCGAGGTGGGCGGTGTCCCGCTTGCAGAATTCTGTGATCTCTCTTTGCTGGCGATGCAGGGTATAGACAGCGAGTTGGGCTTGTAAGCTTTATGAGAGCAGGGTAGAATGACCTGTGTCCTGATTCAGAATATTGACAAGGAGGAACGAATGAAGCGTTATCAGAAACCGAGAGTCGTCGGCAGCAGCAACGTTCATCCATGCTGATAAAAAATCCGGGTTCTTTCCCGGCTTTTTTATTCGAGCAGACAACCTCTTCGGGTGAAACAGCTAACGCGGCAGCGCCACAGACGTTAGTTAAATCACCTCCCAAATAACTTATAACGAGGAAGTAAAATGCGCACGTCCAATCCAATGATGAAAGAAAGTGTTTTCAGCCAGGCGATTTCCGGAGCTGAAACCATGACTTTGCAGGGCGCGGTGAATAAAACCATTGCTCTGCTCGCACTTGTTGTGATCGGTGCCAGTTATTCCTGGAACCTGTTTTATAACCAGGGACCTGCAGCGGTACAGCCCTGGATGATCGGCGGGATCATCGGCAGCCTTGTGTTTGCCATGATCACCATCTTTAAAGCCACCTGGGCACCGAAAACTGCACCGATTTATGCTGTCTTGGAAGGCCTGGCCCTGGGGGGGATCTCTGCATTCTTTGAAGCACGTTTCCCGGGTATTGTTATCCAGGCTGTTGCCCTGACTTTCGGTACACTCTTCGCTCTTTTATTAGCCTACAAAACCCGCCTGATCAGGGCGACGGAAAATTTCAAGCTTGGCGTGTTTGCCGCTACAGGGGGCATTGCCGTGGTTTACCTGATTAGTATGTTTGGTGGCATGTTTGGCTGGAATATGCCTGTGATCCATGAATCTGGCCCCATGGGGATTCTTTTCAGCCTTTTCGTGGTTGTTATTGCCGCACTGAACCTTGTTCTCGATTTTGATTTTATTGAACGAGGGCATGGTGTCGCGCCTCGATACATGGAGTGGTATGCGGCCTTTGGGCTGGTTGTTACCCTTGCCTGGCTCTATCTTGAACTCCTGCGGTTGTTATCTAAGTTACGGGAAAGATAGGGACTCTAGCCATTTAACGTATGGCACGATAAGTAGTAAGCTCTTTACCGGTAGTCTTATCGCCAAATTCCTTGAACATCTCGACTTACCGTTTATTTTAATTCGCCCTGCAACTGATGTTGCGGGGCGTTGTTATCTTTTCTCATATGTCGGTTAAAGTTGGCGGGTAGGGTTTTGCTTTCATAGTAGCTCACTAGATATCCTTTCCCTTCCTAACAGGAGGACACCATGAAGACCTTGCTGCAGCTTACCCTTGCTCTTGTCGTCTGTATCGGTTTGGCTGTTCCGGCCAGCGCAACCGATTACGTCGGCTCCGAAAAGTGTTTCAGCTGCCATGCTGATCAATTCAACTTATGGCAGGCCAGCGGCCATCCATGGAAGCTCCGTAAGGTTGAGAAAGCTCGTTACGCGAAGCTGCCGCTTCCTCCCGGATACAGTTGGGATGATGTCAGCTATGTGATCGGTGGCGCTAACAAAAAAGCACGCTTTATCGATAATGAAGGCTACATCGTTACGACTGCCAAGGATGGCTCAGAGGCCAAGACCCAGTACAACTTACAGGATGGCAGCTGGTCCTTTTACCACAAGGGCGAGAAGAAGCCTTACAAATGCGGACCCTGTCACATGACCGCTTACAGCGCAGAAGGGCATCAGGACGGCATGGAAGGGATGATCGGAACCTGGGCAGAAGATGGCATTGGTTGTGAAGAGTGTCACGGTGCAGGCGGAGATCATATCAAGAAGCCGGGCAAGAAGACGATTTTGGTCGATCGCACCGCTGAGGCCTGTGGCAAATGTCACCAGCGTGGCGGTATGGACCCACTACCTCCTGCGAGTGACGGTTTCATCAAACACCATGAGCAGATCAACGAGCTGAAGGCCGGTGTTCATAAAAACCTGTCTTGTACCGAGTGCCACAATCCTCACGACCGGGCCATTAATGCCAAAAACAATTGTGCTGAATGCCATAGTGAAGTTGCTGCTGGTTACACCAAAAATATCCATGGCAAGCAGGGTACGCGTTGTGTTGAGTGCCACATGCCAAAAGCGAGTAAGTCTGCGATCAGCGTAGCGAGTTATATTGGTGATGTTCGTACACACATCTTCAAAATCAACACCGATCCTAAAGCCGATATGTTTAAGACAATTGAAGAGAATGGCAAGAAGTCCACATTTGCCAAGAACTTTGTCACTCTTGATTATGCCTGTCTGAGTTGTCATGCTAGCCGTGATAGGGATTGGGCAGCGAAAGGTGCCAAGGGCTTCCATAAGTAATCCAAGTTAGTTGCTGTTACACACAAAGGGCCGGAGTTTTCACTCCGGCCCTTTGTGTGTCTATGATTTACCCGGAAGAGCTTCTGAATCGGAATGCTCGCTGTCTGACTTTGGCTTAATGGATAATTGCCATCATCGCTTCAACCTCACTTTCCAGGATGTAGCGTGTCTCAGCAGTAAAGGCTTCCCCCATCAAGATCATGAACTCACTTGATTCGACAATGGCAAAGCGATGGACAAGGGGGATCTGAAGCCAGAGTTCCTGGTTTTCGAGTAAGGCAACAATCTGCCGGCGTTCAAAGATCAGGTCTTGCAGGTTCGAAATATCGACGGGTCTCTTTTCCATGATATCCTCCTGATTGAAAGCGACCATTGCCGTTCGGAGTCTCTAAAAAGTTTAGCAATGACTTGTTAAGGAGCAAAAGCTGTTCCTTATTTATCCGCTTTGTGTTGAAGAGGGTGTCAGGTTGGAGGGGCATTAAAAAAAACTAGAGTAATCAGATATTTATGTTTGTACTCTGTTTTTTTTGAGCCTTCGTTTATTCCGGTGCTGATGGAAGTTTAAACCATTTCGGGTCATTTCATGCAAAATATGCACGGTTGTCGGTGCCCTTTTAAAATCAATCCAGCAACTTTTTCTTTACGCGTTAAAGAAACTCATCTATCCCCTCCAATCCCTCTAACGCGCCGCACGGCAGGGAAGTATGCCCACCTGCGATATGCGACTCCCTTGGGTTGATGCGAATGACCGTGGCGGCATTGCGTTGCCCGATGCGTTCGCTCATGTAACGGATGGTCGGGATAGAGGTTCCGGCACCCATCTCGATGACCACGATCGGTGCATGTTGATGCTCGTTCAAGAAACTGTCGAAGCGCATCTCCTGACCACGGGTGCGGTCCGAGAGCCACGAATAATCACCGAACATGAGGATGTTCGGCCGGGCAGGGCGTGAGCAATGACGGCACTGTGGAACCTGCTGGGCGCGCATACTGTCAAAATCTACAGGGATGACTTCGTTGTTGTCCCAGATATCATTGCAGCAGGGTGTGAGGCATTGCAGGTGGTTGATCGAGCCATGCACTTCGAGAATCTGATCTTCACGATAGCCGGCTTTCTGAAATTGGCCATCGACATTGGAGGTGACAACGAAACTGTCCTGACCGTACTCCGCAGCCCAGTCCTGCAGCATTTGAAAACCATGGTGAGGCTCTGTTTCACGATAGAGGTTGGTCCGATGACCGTAGAAACCCCAACCGAAAGCCGGGTCCCCTTCAAAGTTGCTTGGATTTGCAGCGTCGATGAAGCTGATGCCGAGATGCGCATACATCGGATAGGCGTTCCAGAAGCCCTGGTCGCCACGGAAGTCGGGCAGGCCGGAATCAACCCCCATCCCTGCGCCAGAGGTCACGATCATGGCTTTGGCAGATTTAATGGCCTCGGCGGCTTTTTCAAAACGTTCTGAAAGAGACATGATTTTCTCCTTTTGGTTCAGGGTGCAGGGTTAAAGGTGCAGGGTTAAAGGTTCGAGGAAACACTTTAACCCTTAAGCGACTTCTTTATCCCGACCTCAACTAGGGTTGGTTGCAATAAATCAATTGCGCACTGTGGCGTCATACTCACCAAAAAACCACGCTTGCCACCATTAATGTAAATGCGGGGCAGAGTGGTAATCGTTTCTTCCATATAGACAGGCATTATCTTTCTGGTGGCAAAAGGGGACGTGCCGCCAACCTGGTAGCCGGTGTGCTTCATTGCAATATCAGGATTGCAGGGAGTGATTGATTTAACTTCGACACGTCTGGCGAGTTCCTTTGTGGAGACTTCCTGGTCTCCATGCATCAAGACAATGAGAGGCTTTCGTTGATCATCTTCCATGACCAGGGTTTTGATGATCTGGTGCTCGTCGACACCGAGTTCCCTGGCTGAGACGGTGGTGCCCCCTCGTTCCTCATAGTTGTAGAGGTGTGGAGTGAATTCCGCCTTGGACTGCTTGAGCAGGCGAATCGCTGCGGTAACGGGAGTTTTTTCTTTTGCCATTGTCTTCCTCTTAAACGTATGTCAGCTTCTCAGTCCCTGGTTCCCGGTTCCCGGTCTAAAATATCCAGCCGCTGATCATTATCAGAATACTTGCCACCGTTGCAACGACGCAAATTGTGCCCAGAACATTGAAAAATTGTCGGAGAGCTTGTCTTCCACGAACACCGATTGGCAGGACCAGTCCGAACAGGGCTCCACCGACCGCACCACCGAGGTGGCCGGCGTTGTCGGCGCCCATCAGCAGTCCGAAGACAAAGGCAATGGCTGCCCAACGGAGCATGTGATTACGGTAATTATGCGCCATGGGCCCGCCGACGCGGTGAAAGTAGGAGATGGCAAAACCGATCAGGCCGAAGAGTGACCCGGAGGCGCCGACCACCGGAACCCATTGCTTGATGTAAATGATTTGCCAACCGAAGCCGGCGAAAGTCGCTGTTAAGGCGGTGAGAACGTAAAGGATGATAAAGCGGACAGTACCGATCTCCTCTTCGACCATCGGCCCAATCTGGTAGAGGACCATCATGTTGAAGCCCAGGTGGATCAGGCCGCCATGGGCAAAGGCGTAAGTGATACAGCGCCACCACTCTCCCTCAGAAAGAACCAGGGGCCAGTACTGGGCGCCTGAATGGATCAGAAGATAACCGCCTGGGTTCATGATGGTACCAAGGCCCAGCCCCCCGCCGACTCCCTGTGCGACCATAAGCCCGTAGAGGAGGAGGTTGATGCCGATCAGGATTTTGGAAACCGACCAGGTGCCGCCTGACGTGTTGCCCTGCATTATGCTGCGTAAATTACGCTCCCATTTCATCATGCGCCACTGCCAGCGGGTACCGTTCATGCCGAGGCGGTCAAAAAAACTTTTCCAGTCCATATGAGTCTCAGTCCTGAGTCAGGTAAATTTATTCACCTGACATAGCGGGTTTGATATCTAGCAATGGCGTACCGTTAAGGCAGTCGAGCCCGCGGACGGTAATAACGCCGTCAGTTATTTGTTCGATCGGCAAGACTGCAACACCGATTGGATTAGGGCGATTCGGTGTTCGCAGCGCAAAGACCCCAGCGAGTTCTCCGGTTCGACGTGAATTCTGGCGGATGGCAGAACGTTCCGCGTGTTCAAGCCAGTAGAGGATCAGAATGCGTTGCCCGGCTTCCAGGCCGAGCAGGCCATCGCGTAACTCATCTTTTAAAACCAGCTCGCAGGGTGGCCCGTTCGGGTCGATGTTCCTGGGACAATCAGCGAGCGTCTTGTATGGCGTAACGATCTCGCCGATCGGTTTGAAAGTTGCTTGCAGAGTCATCTTATCTCTCCGCAGTGACCAGCTTTAAGGCGAGGCCTACAAAGATCGTTCCCGCAGTCCAGTTCATGACCCTTTGCGCACGTTCGGAGCGGTTGAGCCACTCACCCAGAGCGCCACCAATCAGGGCCATTGCGCCGAACACCAAAATGGTTGCTGTAATGAATATCCCACCGAGGGCAACCATCTGCAGACTGATTGGGCCTCGACCAGGGTCTGCAAATTGCGGTAGAAAAGCGAGGAAGAAGATCGACACTTTCGGATTGGTCACGTTCATGATGATGCCGCGGCGATAGAGTGTTCCTAGGCACTTCTGCTGGTCGCTCTGCATGCGAATCTGTTCCGGTGTAGCGCGAACGATCTGCAAGGCCAGGTAAACCAGGTAGCCGGCGCCAATGATCTTTAACAGTGTAAACGCGAGCGTTGATGCTTGAAAAATAACAGCGACGCCAAAAGTCACAGCTGCGGTGTGAACGAGAAGACCTGTGCACAAGCCGAAGACAACGACCAGCCCGGAAAGTTTGCCATGCAGGGCAGATTGTGTAAGCACGAAGACGTTATCCGGTCCCGGTGCAATGGCGAGCAGGGTAGAGGCCAGAAAAAAAGCCGAGAAGGTTTCAATGGAGAGCATAACGACCTGTTTCAGTTATCTGATAGAGTTTATAACCTGTAGGCCCAAAACCAGCATCACCACGCCAAAGGTGCGGTCTATCCAGTGCCCGAGCTTCACAACCCTCTGACGAATAGCAGTGTTGGTGAAAAAACAGGCCAGGGAGGCAAACCAGAGCATTTGCAACACCATGATCCAGGCACCATAGATCGCAAGGTTCAGTAATGGAATGTCCGGAGAGAGTATCACAGTAAACAGTGATAGGAAATATACCGGTGCTTTGGGGTTAAGGGCATTACAGAAAAAACCTGTTGAAATCATGCGTAAAGCCGAGTTGTTCTTCGCTAGCGGAATTCCCTGGTTATCGTTCGCCGAGTGATGCTTGGCTCGTAACCCTTTTATCCCCAGATATATCAGGTAACTTCCACCCGCCAGTTTGACGACCACCATCCATTCGACTGAGTGTGAAACGACGACTGCCAGGCCAGCGGCAGAATAAAGGATATGTATGGCAAGTCCGAGTGAAATTCCCAGACTTGTAAGGACTCCAGCTGTTCGGCCATGGAGCAGGGATTGTCTTGTCACCAGTGCAAAATCGGGCCCGGGAGACGCTGCGGCCAAGAGGTGGACAAATGTAACGATGGTGAAGCCTTGCCAGAAATTCATATGCTTTCGTCTGAAAAATGTCTTAGATGAATTTTTTTCTTAGCGTAAATATCTATCAGGTTGCCATCATATCCTCGCCATAGGCTGGGTGCAAGTTGGCATCATCTTGGAGGCTCGACTTCTTGTCAAAGATCTACGAGCAACATATTGAGAAGAAGGTATAATGAACCGGATGGAAAGATTGTTTTCGCGATGCTTTTGTCAAAAGATTTCTCTTGTCTATGCCTTGGGAGCATATTGAAGGGACGTTAAGGTGTCTGGGGGGCCACCAATGTTAAAAATCCTGTTGTCGATGACTTTTGTTTTTCTCTGGGCGCTGCCGGCTATTGCCGGTCAGGTGTCTGGCATTGATGCGCTTTTTGACAATGAGAACAGGAAACAGATACAAGCCCTTCTGGAAAACAGGAACTCTTCACCAACCTCGCTGGTCAATGTCTCCCGGTTACTTTCCCACGATCAGATTGCTAAGCTTTATGAACAAAGAGAGTATCAGCCGGTCTGGTTTGATGGCTGGCGACTCAGGCCTGAAGCAGGGATTTTACTTGAATATCTACGCAATGCTGGCGCGCTCGGCTTATGTGGCAATGATTATCTGCTGACTGAACTGGAGGGCTTGCTTCGTATTCAAACTGATTTTGCGCGGCACAGCCTGCCTCTAGCCCCTACCAATCGCGCCGTTCTGGATCTTTTCCTCTCTCAAGCGTTTCTGACTTACGCTACGCATATGGTTGAAGGGCAGGTCGATCCAGCCTTGGCCCATGTTGACTGGCGTGCCAGACGACGTAAGGCTGACCTGTTAAAGCTTCTTGATTATGCGACCAGGAGCCATCGCATGGAGCAGGTTCTTGAAGGCTTGAGCCCTCCTCATGAAGGTTATCGCCTTCTGGTTGACACTCTTCAACAGTATCAGGAGCTCTCTGCTCTCGGTGGCTGGCCCGAAATTCCTTCCGGTGCATCGATTCGTCCTGGCGGTCACGATGAAAGGTTGCCTTTATTACGCACGCTCTTGTTGAAAACCGGAGATCTTGCCGACTCCGTGACCACGACGACTGATTACGATACCGAAACGGAAGAGGCGGTACGCCTCTTTCAATTCAGGCATGGGCTGGTCGATGATGGAGTGGTCGGTCCTAAAACCCTGGAAATTATGAATATTCCCGTTGAAGAACGGATTCGCCAGATTGAATTGAATCTTGAGCGATGGCGCTGGATGCCGAAAAGCTTTGGTAAACGCCATATCAGGGTGAATGTTGCCGACTTTTCGCTTAAGGTCGTTGAGGATGACGAAATAGTGCTGCAGATGCCGGTGATCGTCGGAACCCGGTACCGCAAGACGCCAGTCTTCTCTGCACGTATGACATATCTCGAGTTTGCTCCTTACTGGACTGTCCCTCCGACGATCCTCAGGGAAGACAAACTGCCAAAGATAAAGCGCAATCCGGCTTATCTCGAAGAAAAGCATTTTCGGATTCTTTCACGGCAAGAGAAGGGGGCGTTTGTCGATACAGAGGGGATCGATTGGGACACTGTTGAGGCGGAGACTTTCCCGGGCCTGTTGCGCATGGAGCCAGGGCCGTGGAATCCTTTGGGGCGTGTGAAATTCATGTTCCCGAACAGGTTCAACGTTTATCTGCACGATACCAACGAGACATATTTGTTCAGCAACAATGTCCGTTCCTTCAGCTCTGGTTGTATCCGGGTCGAAAGACCACGAGAGCTTGCTTCTTACCTGCTGGAGAATGAACTTGGAGCAGAGCGTCTGCAAGAACTTTTCGAAGCGACGACCCCGGAACAGGTTCAGATCAAACCTTTGCCAGTACATATCCAGTACTGGACAGCTTGGGTTTCTCCGGAAGGGTTGACCCATTTCAGGCGTGATGTCTATTTTCGGGATCTTGATCTGGATGTGGCCCTCACCGAGCCTGCCTACCGAGTGATCGACCAGTTGGAAGTGAATATCGGTATGCGCCCGGTGAAAAAATAGATTTTAAATTAGCTTTTATGGACCACGCCCTTGATCGCATCATTGCGTTGAAAAATAGTTTGCTTATATGTTTGTTTAATTTGTGCGCGCGATTTTAAAAAAGGTCTTTGAGCCAACCGAAGGCGACCATGGTGCCGATTGCGGAGCCGAGTGAAGAGAATAAAAAGACCAACAGAACTCTGGTCAGACGGTTCTTCCACCAACCACTGATGGCCGAGATGTCTTCGGCGACATGTTCCATATCTTTGACCTGCGGAGGGGCGATAAAGGCCTGTACCAGGCCGGTGACAAACCCGGCGCCGATGGTTGGGTTGAGCGAGGTGATGGGGGCGGCAATAAAGGCGGCCAGTATCGTCAGCGGGTGCCCCAATGCAATCAGGGCTCCCAGTGCAGAGAGCACCCCGTTGGCGAGAACCCATGCAATGGCTGCGTCAGCCAGTTGTTCGGTGTTGCCGGTCATGAATCCTGCGACAAACAGTGCGATGACGATCGCCGGGATCAACCAGGGTACTACTTTCGAGAATGACGTCTTTGCCGGAATAACAGAAAGTTCATCGATTTCTTCAGTGGAAAAATCCTGCCCCAACTTCTTGAGAATCCCCGGCATATGAGCCGCACCGACGATCGCAACGACCTTTTCTCCCGGTGACTTGAAGATGCTGTGTGCCATGAAGGTGTCGCGTTCATCAACCAGGATCGTTTTAACGGTCGGCAACACGTCCGCCATTTCGTCGAGCATGGCTGTAAGGGTATCTGTCTGACGCAGTTTGGTGAGTTCTTCTTCGTTGAGTTCCTGAGAGTCGAACATGCTGGCGAGAAGAGTTGAGAGGAGAGTCATCTTTTTCCAGAGCCCTGCTTTGCGCCAGGCTCGCAACAAGGTTGTGCGAATCTCTCGGTCGACCAACTTCAGGTCTTTCCCCAACTCTTGCGCTGTTGCTGCCGCTGCCGCCAGTTCTGCACCAGGTTTGACGCCTGTCTGTAACCCCATACGTTTCTGAAATGAGGCCAGGGCGAGGTTTGCCAACAAGAAGGGTGCTTGCCCCTGCTTGAGTACCTGGATCAGGTTGAGTGATTCCCAATGGCGCGGGTTGCTCAAGGCCCTGTGGCGCTGCTCATCTAGCTCAACGCAAACTGTGTCCGGATTCTCTTCCCGAATAACCACGTTTACCGTATCAACGGACTCCTGGGAAATGTGCGCCGTGCCAACCAGGACAAATTCCCGGTTATCAATGGTCACGCGATGGATGTCGGCATTCTCAAGAGTTGTCATAAAAACCTTCCGAAAGATCCGGGCAAAGATAGCATTGGGCAGATGTGAGGCGAAGGGGAATCAGTGCACCCTCTTATGAAAGAAAAAGACGCCGGATTCCCGACGTCTTTTCTTTTGCCCTCCACGCCTGCCGTGGGTTCGTGACCTCACGACGACGGTCAACTAGGTGGGGGGAACGGTGAACGCTTTAGGCGTCCTGCTTCGAGGCAGGCTGGCACACCACTTTCACAAGAACCTTCCCGATTGAAAAATATTCCGCGTGGGTATAGCAACCACACATACAGGGCAGAGAGCAGAATGAATAACCCATTACGTTTTCAGTATAGGAAAAATGCTTGTGCAACTCAAGGATAAACCCGACGAGAACAAAAAGATTATGCTTAAAAAGCTGGCATGAAATGCTTCTGAAAAGTCAGGCTTTCCGGTTATCCCGAAACACTCTCTTTAAAGGACCTGATTTCATTGTGTTTTTTGCGGTGGCATAAATGGCATGGCTTATGCGTTAATGATCTGTACGATGATGACTGCAAACTTGCCAAATGTCTCTGAGCAAAAATCAGGGCGTTTACTGAATGCGCTGATTGAAATAGGCCAGGAGCTCGCCTCAACGACCGATATAGAAGAATTGCTCGATTCTCTGTTGCGGGTCGCCCGCGATGTGTTTCGCTTCGAGAATGCGATTATCCGTCTGCTTGATGATGATGGCCTGCACCTTGTTGCTGCTGCGGCTTTTGGTTATACCGAAGAAGCGATGGGCCCGATTATGATTGGTCAAGGTGTTATGGGTCGTACTGCCGAAGTCCAAAAGCCCATTCTGGTTGAGGATGTCCGAAAACTCCCCGATTACGTTCCCGGTATTCCCGGTGCCCAGTGTGAACTGGCTGTTCCTCTGATCAGCAAAAACAAGCTGGTTGGAGTGCTAAACGTTGAGAGCCCGCATCCGGGTGCGTTTTCCCACAGCGATATCGAACCCCTGATGATTCTGGGTCGGCAGGCAGCAATCGCCATAGAGAATGCCAAGCTCTATGATCGTCTCAGGAAAATGACTGATGGTTATCGCCAGTTACACGAATTCAACGACCGGATTCTGAAGAGCGTCAACCTTGGCGTTTACACTGTTGATGCGGAGTTGGTGATTACCTCGTGGAATCAGCGCATGATTGAGATGAGCGGTGTCGACGCGGAAACAGCGATCGGCTCAAAGCTCGTGGAGCTTTTCCCCAATTTGATTAAAGAAGGTGTTGTTGACAGGCTTAACCAGGTTCTGCAAAGCGGAACCAAGGCAAAGCTGCGTCTTCTGCATCGTCAACTGGATGGTACCAACCGTTTCCAGAAGCGCCGCTTGACCCCTCTTTACGATAATGAAGAAGTCATCGGTGTCGTTGTCATTGTAGAGGATATTACGGAGTTCAAGCGTTTGTTGGATCAGACGATTCAGAGTGAGAAGCTTGCCGAGGTGGGCCGTCTTACGACCGGGATCGCACATGAGATCAACAATCCTCTCGCCATGGTAGCCTATGCTACCGAACTTTTGAAGCGAGAAAAACCCCTCTCGAGTTTTCAGGAGGAAATGCTTGAAAAGATCGAAATGGAAGTTGAACGGCTGAAGAATTTGACCGGAGGGCTGCTGTCTTTCTCCAGTAGCCGTGATACGCAGAATCGTATCGTCAATTTGAACGACCTGATCGTCGAAGTATTGAAGCTGCTTCGTTTTGAGTTGCAGCGTAAGTCGATTGAGTTCATCACGGAGTTCGGCGAAATCCCCGTGTTGACAGTTGACCCGAACAAAATCAAACAGGTGGTGATCAACCTGGTGATGAATGCGGCCCATGCGATGCAGGGCCATGGTAAAATTACTGTGACGACCGGCATTAATGCGACGGGAATGCTTGAGCTGCAGGTTAGGGACACTGGCCCCGGTATCTCGTCTGAACTTCAGGAGGAGGTCTTTGCTCCTTTCTTTACCACGAAACCTGAGGGTGAAGGGACCGGTCTGGGGCTTTACATCTGTCAGAATATCATTCGTGAACATGGTGGCACGATTGCCCTGGAGAGCCAGCTGGGAGAGGGCACCCTGTTTCGTATCAGTTTTCCCGTAGAGTGAGCTTTTAATCTGTGCAAGTCTGTTTAATTATTGAGCATAATGTTGGCATTTGCCTCAACCCTTGTTGTTAAGTGGTTGAAATAAAAGATAAAATAATTTTGGCATGGCAGATGCTATAGAAGATAGCTGACACGGAACACGGTAAAGCGCAACAAGTGATCCGGTAAAATAATCAGCACAAACGACGAGACAAAGACGTCTCGATACGAGTTGCTAGGCAATGGCGCCTTAAACTTCCATCTTCGGAAGCTTAAGGCGCTTTTTTATTTTTAACTCTGGAAAGGAGATAGAAACATGATGAAAAAAGTGGAGTGTATCGTCAAGCCATTCAAATTGGATGATGTCAAAAATGCGATTACCGATTTGGGTATCAGTGGCATGACAGTAAGTGAGGTTCGTGGCTTCGGTCGTCAGAAGGGTCACACCGAACTGTATCGCGGTGCAGAATACCAGGTGGATTTCCTGCCCAAAATCAAGATTGATCTGGTTGTTGCTGACGATCAGGTTGCTTCCATCGTGGAGGCGGTACAGAAGGAAGCTTGTACTGGTCGTATTGGCGACGGCAAGATTTTTGTTACCGACGTTGAACAGTCAATCCGGATTCGTACCGGTGAAAATGGTCCTGAATCGCTTTAATAAAAAAAGATATAAGGAGAAATTATCATGAAGAAGTCACTTATTGCTCTCATTACCGGTATGATGCTTATGCTACCGGCACTCGCCCTGGCCGAAGATGCTCCAGTCTCGGAGATGACATTTATCCTGAACACCTTTTCTTTCCTGGTTATGGGTATTCTGGTTATGTGGATGGCTGCCGGTTTCGGCATGCTCGAGGCGGGCCTGGTTCGTTCCAAGAACGTTGCAACTATTTGCTTGAAGAACATCTCACTCTTCGGTATCGCCGGAATCCTCTTTTACCTCTGCGGTTACAACCTGATGTACGCCGGTGTTGATGGTGGCTATATCGGTTCTTTCGGTCTCTGGGCCGCTGACGATGCTGCTGCTTTGGCCGGTGACTACTCTGCCGGTTACTCTGCGTCCTCTGACTGGTTCTTCCAGATGGTATTCTGTGGCGCGGCCTGCTCGATCGTTTCCGGTTGTGTGGCAGAACGCATCAAGCTCTGGTCTTTCCTGCTTTTCTGCGCCATCCTCTGCGGAATCATCTATCCGATCCAGGGGTCCTGGGGTTGGGGTGGCGGTTGGCTCTCAGAGATGGGTTTTGCTGATTACGCTGGTTCCACAATCGTTCACTCTGTCGGTGGCTGGGCTGCTCTAACCGGTGCCATTATCCTCGGTGCCCGTAAAGGCAAGTACGGCAAAGACGGTCGCGTTAATCCGATGCCTGGTTCCAACATTCCTATGGCGACTCTCGGTACCTTCATCCTCTGGATGGGTTGGTACGGTTTCAACGGCGGTTCGGTGCTTGCTCTCGGTGATGCTGCTTCCGCTATTGAGATGGGTAACGTTATGGTTAACACCAACCTGGCTGCTTGCGGCGGCATGATCGCAGCCATGGTCATGGTGCAAATCCTTTACAAGAAAGTTGATGTTACAATGGGTCTTAACGGCGCTCTTGCCGGTCTGGTTTCCATTACTGCAGGTCCTGCGACCCCATCACTTGGGGCGGCCATCCTGATTGGTGCTGTCGGTGGCGTTCTGGTTGTGCTCGCTGTTCCTTTCTTCGACAAACTCAAAATTGACGATGTCGTCGGTGCTCTCTCGGTTCATCTGGTCTGCGGTATCTGGGGCACCATGGCGGTTCCTTTCACCGACGGAGAAGCCAGCTTCCTGACCCAGTTCATCGGTGTTGCAGCAACCGGCGCCTTTGTTCTGGTTGCGTCCTCGGTCGTCTGGTTGCTCATCAAGTACACCATTGGTGTTCGCTGCAGTGAAGAAGATGAGTATCGCGGCCTTGATGTCTCTGAAATCGGCATGGAAGCCTATCCTGATTTCCAAACTGTGCACCTCGGTGGCATGGGCACTCCTGCTCCCGGCCTAGGTGATTCGCCTGCAATGCGTGCAGCGACCAAGCCGGTTCGTCAGAACTAAAATAGTCCGTTCTTCCCGCGGGGGAATCGACCCCGCGGGATTTTTTTGTCAATTTTTCGGGTTACCTTAAGGGGAAAAAAATAAAATAAGTGGTATCGGCTCTAATTGTTATCGTCCATGCTGTTCTTGTGGTTAGTGCCCCTGTTATGGCTGTTATTGAAGTTGAAGGTGACGCTTACATTGATTACTACGACAAGTATCTCTGGCGCGGTTTTGACCTGAGTGGTGGTACTCCAGTCGTACAAGGTGGTGTGGACCTGAGCGCAAAGGGCTTTACTCTGAGTTACTGGACTAACATCCAGACCAAAGACGATGTGGTTCTTGGTAACGATGTTAATAGTGGAGACGCAACAGAAACAGATATAACATTTGACTATACCTTCAGCCCAACAGATAAGCTTTCGGTTAGTGTGGGAACAATCTGGTATGCTCTGGACGGTGCTGAAGACACCAAAGAAGCTTACCTCGGACTGGCACTCGACACCATTCTTGAGCCTTCATTGACTCTTTACTATGATTACGACCAGGTTGATGAAAATGCTCTTTTTTATTCTGTGTCAATCGGTCAATCAATCGAGATGAATGACGCCTTGATTTTAAGCGTTGGTTCTCTCGTCAGCTTCAACGATGAAAGTGACTATGCTGTTGGCAATTACTCCGACTGGCACAACTACGAATTGAGCGTAGGTGCTGACTAAGCTTTGACCGACCAAATCTCACTTTCTCCTTCGTTTTTTTTCCGAAGGAATCAGTGATGAATCCAAGGATACGATCGATAGTGAAATGATGGCTGGTGTGACGGTAACTTTAGCTTTCTAAATCTCGCAAAGTTTATTTCTAACGTCAGGTTGCTACCTGACAGAAAGGCCGCCATGTTTTAACAACATGGCGACCTTTTTTGTATTAATCGCCGAAAAAACTGTTTGAGAACATTTTTTCGCTAAGTTTTGGCAAACGTAAGAGAAACAGAGTTAATGCAGTAGCGCAGCCCGGTCGGCTTCGGTCCGTCTTCAAAGACATGACCGAGATGACCTTTACAGCGACTGCAGTGAACTTCGTTGCGCACCATCATCCACTTGCGGTCTTTTGATATGCCGATGTTCTCCATCGCGATCGGCTGATAGTAGCTGGGCCAACCTGTTTTGGAGTCG
This sequence comes from Desulfuromonadales bacterium, assembly GCA_029859485.1. Lineage (GTDB taxonomy): Bacteria > Desulfobacterota > Desulfuromonadia > Desulfuromonadales > BM103 > M0040. The sequence continues at coordinate 25,424 of JAOUDB010000006.1, forward strand.
AATTTATGGTCCGAGTGAAAGAGGTCCTGCCCACAGCAGACACACTGGTAAATACCTGTTTCATAAAACTTGTCGTATTCACCGGTAAAAGCGCGCTCAGTACCATGCTTCCTGGTCACGTCAAATTGCTCAGGAGTTAAAAGTTCTTTCCATTCCTGCTCTGTTTTATATATTTTGCTGACCATAATGAATGTTCCTTTAGCGGCGGACCAGACATTGATCTGACCTGCTTCTTGTGCAAACAGGTTGCCGACCGTTCCAAGGCCACCGCACATGGAGATAAATGCACCCGTTGATAAGGTTTTTATGAATGTTCGGCGAAGCATAGGCTCCTCCATCGCAAGCAGACTATCTTGTGAAATCAACGAAACACATGTGCGCTTCGAGCTATGATTGTATCCTAACATACCTCGGTAATTGTTGCAGAAGGGGGCGCTGGATAAAGTGGCGAGAATGATGTCGCCACCGGGGTCTTGCCTCGGTAACGTTTTTGCGACAAACCTTTAGCCTACGCCCTTAATCCAGGCGATTTCACACTGGAAGTGGCCTTCCTGTCGGTCGGAGATAAACAGGCCGAAACTTGTTACCTTAGCGGCGTCCATAGGGGGAACCGTCGAAAGCTTGATGCCGTGATGAGTCGGGGTAAGATCTGCAAAGGGTAGGGTGATCTCTTGCCAGGTGTCTTTGTTTGTAGTGAAGGTGGCTTGGTAGCTGACGCCGTCGAAAAAGTGATCTGTACGCAAACTGAGCTTGTAGTTTTTGCCGTCGCCGCGCAGACGGAGAGTGAGGCCAGAGTAAGCAGACAGATCATATTGCGCTGTGTTTGATCGGATCGAGGCAAAACCGCCATTGTTTTCGAAGGAGACATCGCCGGAAAAACGTAAGCCAACGCCTTCGATATACTGTGGCTGACTCAGGGACCTTCCGCCCATGATGCGGTCGTCAACAGCGTCCCATGAGCACGTCGATGGTGCGGTGAAATCGAGAATCATATTGTTAGATGAATGGCTCATTCTTTTTTCTCCGTGGATTATATCCGCTGCATAAAATTGTTACCTACAGTCAAGGCTTCTACCGCGACTCACGGGCCAATGTCAATCCAGGAGACGCTCCTGCCTCGGGTATAGTAAAACAGTTCTCTGATAACTCACAAATAAGAAATGATGGCGCCACCCACACCGGTTGCAACCACCACGATCCATGGTGGTGTTTTCCAATAAACCAGCATCACGAAAGCCAGCAAGGCGAGAACAAAGTCCGAGGCAGAGAGAATTCCGCTGGTCCAGACAGGGTCATAGAAGGCGGACAACAGGAGCCCGACGACTGCGGCATTGACGCCAACCAGCGCTTTCTTGATGCGAGGATTTTTACGCAGGTCCTCCCAGAAGGGGAGAATCCCTGTGACCAGAAGAAATGATGGTAGAAAAATTGCCAGCAAGCATAAGAACCCGCCGAACCAACCGCTTGGCGCCGTGTTCATTGCTGTTCCGAGGTAGGCGGCAAAGGTGAAAAGAGGGCCTGGCACGGCCTGGGCGGCACCGTATCCTGCCAAAAACATATCCTGATTGATCCAGCCCGGATTAACAACCTCCGCTTTTAGCAAGGGCAGAACAACATGCCCGCCGCCGAAGACCAAGGCTCCGGAACGATAGAAGCTGTCAACCAGAGCAAGAGCTTGTGAACCTTGTTGAGCAAGGATAGGTAGAGACAGCAGCAGGGCAAAGAAGAGGGTGAGGCTGATCACTGAGATTTTTTTGCTTAAGGTGAAGAGGTGGGGGGTGTGATCGTTTGATGCTTCATAATTAAGAAAGAATAAACCCAGGATCATGCCGCAGCCGATTGCCGACATCTGACCGAGGATGCCAGGCAGGATAAGGGTGAGGAGGGCTGCGAATATCGCAACACTTCTCCTCGGCCAATCGGGGCACAACATCCTGCTCATACCCAGGATGGCCTGTGCGACTACGGCAACGGCTGCGACTTTCAAGCCGTGCAGCCAACCTGTTTGAACCACCGATTCATCGAGTGCGGCGATTCCATAAGCAAAAAGAATCAAGGCGATGGCTGAGGGCAGGGTGAATCCAACCCAGGCGGCGATGCCACCACGCAGGCCCGCCTGGGTGATGCCGATGCCGATGCCGATCTGACTG
>JAOUDB010000488.1 GCA_029859485.1 Desulfuromonadales bacterium
GAAAGGGGCAAGTATCCGGCAAAATCGATGTTGGTGTGGCTGTCCTTGATGGGATCGGACTTTTATTCTTCATTATCCCTGGAGTCATTGCATATGCTGTAGATTTTTCCAATGGGACAATCTACCTTCCAGGTACGGCTTCAGTTGATGGGGTTGATGGCCAGTTTAGTGACTGGGCTTCAATACAAATTCCAGAAGAAAATATGACACGTAATGGCATTGAGTCGATTATCGCCGCTCATACGGATGTTCAGGATGCTCTTTCCAATCCGGATAGCTCAGCTTATGAAGTTAGCAGCCTGACAGAGGCAAGCCAAAAAATGGCTTATTTGTCAAACTAGATGTAAACAAATAATGCAAACTACTATTCATGAAATAAGAAAACCCTCGATCGTCGATTTGAAGGTTTTCTTTTAAGTCACCATTTATAAAACGCGAAATCCCTCGATCCGAAGATTGAGGGATTTCTTTGTATTGGGGATAAAAAACCTTCTTGGGAGGTAGGAGGCAATTGTTGTCCAAATTTCAGTTAAATATATAATGATCGCATTAGAATTAATGTGACCCAAATCACATTATCTGAAAATTATTTGTCACCACTTTCAAAAAGTATTAGCCCCTCCCTGCCTCTCAGGTTAGGGGCTTTCCTATATATGGTCTCCCCCCTTCTTGCAAGGGCTTCATGACGAATGACGAGGGACAAGGTTGCTAGCATATATCCGGCCTCTTCATGGCAATTAAGGGCTGCCGGGCCTTAATGATTTACGCGCGCATCGTCCTAAACATAAGTTCGGTTTTTAGTAACCGATAGGAAAGTCAGGTTTTCAATGCGCCGGTTTGACCTGTTTCGTCATTATTGATCACACAGCCATCGCAATTTCCGGTGGGAATTCCCCTTTCTTTACATCAAAGATTCTTGGTCGGTACGACATTTATGCCAGGGTCGGTTCATAACTTGTATTGTGTCTTAAAATAGCCCAGCCCATACGCGCCATCTTGTTTGCCATCGCTACAGCAGCTCTGTTATATCCTCTTCTTTCACGAATACGATTGATCCATCGGCTCAAAGGATCATCTCTGTTGGCCGCATGAAGAACGACGGTGCGTGCGCCATGGACCAAAAGTTTACGAAGATATCTATCCCCTCGTTTACTGATCCCAAGAAGAACATTCTTGCCACCACTACTGTACTGCCTGGGTACTAGGCCAAGCGATGCTGCTGCATGCCGCCCACGAACATAGGCGCGCCCATCACCGATCGCGCTACGGAAAGCACTCGCAACAATCGGCCCGAAACCTGGGATGGTTTGCAATCGTTCGCAGGCGTCATCCTGTTTGCTTAAAAGCTCCAGTTCCTTCGTGTAAAACGCAATATGTTCGTCAATCTCGACAAGCTGCCCATAGCGTCGGGCCAGAAGGTTGCGAAACCGAAGGCTCAACCCATTGTCGGCATCTTCCAGAAGCTCCGGGATCTTTCTTCGGAGAACTGCCAGTCCTTTTGAAAAACTGATGCCATATTCACCGAGCAGACCCCGAGTTGAATTGCTCAATGCCGTACGATCGCGAATACACTGCGCACGCATCCGGTGAATAGCCTGCATGTCATGTTCTTCAGTCGTTTTGACGGCAACGAATGTTATCTTCGGTCGATTGACCGTTTCAGCAATCGCGCAAGCATCGTTGTAATCGTTCTTATTGCCCAGCACCATCGGCTTGACATGCTGGGGTGGTATCAGCTTCACATTATGGCCCAGCGCAATCAGTTCTCGACCCCAGTAGTGGGACGTGGCACAGGCTTCCATGGCAACAGTGCATGCCGGCAATTGAGCAAAGAACTGGCGCACATGGTTGCGTCGGAGCATTCGTTTCTTAACCTCTTTGTTGTGTTCATTCAGACAGACGACGTGAAAAACGTTCTTTGCCAGGTCCAGACCTACAGTGGTAATATTCATCGTGGTCTCCTTTCGCATTCCGTTGATGGTTGGTGATATTCCATCATGGCGCATAGACGCCGATTTGGGTAGCGGGGGGAGACCATTTCATCATAAGTCACGATTCACAGTAACGCTAGAAAGCCCACCGGAACATAGCGGCATAATCAAATGCCGCGACAACTATCTTGACACCTGCCGTCCCTAAATATCCTAAGGACATTTTGGACGCATCTTCGCCCCTTCAGTTCCCCCAAACCTGGTATTCTTTGGACATAGTCTCATTCTATTCCTGATAAAGGAACTTGCTGCACATCCTCAAGAAACGTCCCTGGATGAAGTACTCTCTGGTATGTTGGTGCACAGTGAGCACAGCGGACGCTTCTGCTTCGAGAACCTGTGCGCTATGCAACACGAAAACTCATCAAAAAACTGTTATCATTGACTTATATCTATAGCGCAGCCTGGTAGCGCACCTGCCTCATATAGACTTCAATTATTGGGATAATTTTTCTCTTGACATACCTGACCATTCTAGTGAGATATTTACCAACAGAGCAGAGTTCTTCATTGTAACCTCCTAGAAAACCCATAGAAACATGGCCCCACTCTCCCCCTCCTGGTTTGTGGGGCTTTTTTTGTACATCCTTCAAGAAACGGTCCTGGATGACATCCCTCTCTGGTACGTAAGCGCACAGTGAGCGAAACGAACGCTTCTGTTTCGGGAGCAGGGGGTCGCAAGTTCCAATCTTGTCATCCCGACCAGTATTTACATGAGAGCGACCTCCCCGGGGTCGCTCTTTTCTTTTGGCCTCAG
>JAOUDB010000489.1 GCA_029859485.1 Desulfuromonadales bacterium
TTTTAAAGATTTAAAAATTCAGTTAGCCAACTGAGGAACTGAGATCGAGCGACTGCACTTTCACACCTGCTAACAGGCAGCCACCTTTCATAAACTCCCCCAAAACGTATACATGTCAAAAGTAAAGTTTTCTGGATAAATACAGCAGGTGGTTCTAATGTGTGTGTCTTCAGACCCTTAAGCACTCTTTTGACACTAAGCTTTAAGAGACACCTTCCTGTCAGTCACGAGTTATGAGACGAAAAAGGGCGTGTTATTGATAGATATTTAAGACGACAAAATGATGGCTACCTGGGATCATCTCTGGGTGGCCTTTTCTTTTTGTTGAGAGAAGGTTTACTGTGCCATTGATAACTAGAAGAGTCTTGAATAAGTGCTATGATTAGTTCTCTGCTTTTTATACGAAACTCGGATTTCCGAAGGGAGTAAAACTAAAAGCAACGAAGACTTCCTTAACACGCAGGTAGGAATTTGTAAGGAGGCCATGATGCCAGCAGAAAAGGCTGAAACAGGCAATTTAAAGACATTATTGAGTCAAATTGGTGCGGGGTTAGATGAATATTTAAAATTTGAACATCCAGATGCAATGCATCCCAATAATTGCTGGCGTGAGTTTCTAGACATACCCTTACCGCAGCAAGGGGTCGGCATCGATCAAGTGACCGCTGATTTGGTTAATCATATCATCCCAAATGGTTCTCCTGTTCCCAGGCCAGGCTTCAGTTCATTTATTACCACCGGTTCAACGAGCGCTTCCACCCTTGCATCCACTGCTGCTTCAATCGCCTCCCCTCAGCGATATATGCATACTGCTTTCAACTTCCTGGAAGAATTATCATTACAGTGGTTAGCACAAATGTGCGGCATTGGAAACATGCAGGGCGTCTACAGTAGTGGAGGTTCCGTAGCGAACTTAATTGCCCTGGGAGGTGCACGACAGTCGGCCTTTGAAAGATTAGGGCATGACCCTGCGGCAGATGGTGTTAATCGATCGGTCAGGGTTTATGCCAGTGAAGAATGTCATCATACTATTCAACGTTCCGGTGGTGTATTGGGAATTGGCCGACATGCGATTAAATTGATCGCCTGCGACAGCAAAGGTCGAATGCGGGTGGATTGTTTGCAGAATGCGATTGCAGAAGATAAGGTCGCAGGTGTTTTACCGATGGCCATTGTCGCCAATGCTGGCACCACTAATACCGGTGCAATCGACCCGCTACTGGCAATGGGAGAGATCGCAACGGAAAACTCCATCTGGTTTCATGTAGATGGTGCTTATGGTTTGCCCGGTATCTTGGATGAAAAGATCAGCCATCTTTTTCATGGCTTGGAATTGGCCGACTCGGTGATTGTCGATCCACATAAATGGCTTGGTTCTTCAGTTGGAGTAGCCGCCACATTTGTTCGTGACAGACAATGCCTATACCGCGCATTTACACAGGAACCAGCCGACTATCTTGAAGGTTCTGTAGAACAGACCGACAAATCTGCCCCGGTTATAGGACATTCTTTAGATGACTTCGGCATACCGTATTTTGATTTTGGTGTCGAGTTGAGTGCGCCATGCCGTGGCGTTGTGGTTTGGGCATTGATTCGAGAAATTGGTGTTCAGGGTATGCGTGAAAGAGTGAAGCGCCATAATGCCATGGCACGCCATCTTGCCCAATGTGCCAATGATCACGCAAACCTGGAAGTTCTAAGCGAGCCGACACTTTCTATTTGTTGCTTCCGTTATATTTCTCCCGATATCGAGGATCTCGATAGATTCAATCAAAGACTTCACCGTCGCTTGGTAAGGGAGAATAAATATATGCCCAGTACGACGCGTGTGAGAGGAAGTTTAACACTCCGTCCCTGCTATGTAGGCGCACGCGCCGATCTACCGCAAGTAGATGCCCTATTAGAGTCGGTGTTGAGAATTGGAAAGGATTTGGAGGAAGGCCGTTAAGGAGAGAATTGAACCGCCTCATGAGCACGTAAACCCTCAATCTTCGGATCGGGCTTTTCCTGTAACTCACGACTTATGAGACGAAATTCGGCTTCTTATTGATAGAGACATACAGGAAGCTGATTTATACACAAAACAATGGCCACCCGGAGTTGATCCAGGTGGCCTTTCCTATTTATCAGTATTTATGATACTGCCTACCTAAATTCTGGTCTTGTTAATTCAAAATTCAGGAGTAGGTTTTATAATAATTTTCAACTCCTATCCCTGCATCTCAATCCCTTTTCAAAAAATTAATTACAGAATAATCTCTAGCCATGTTCACCAACCCCCCTTTTAATCAGACCCAGCCCTCATGTATGATGGAACAGAGATCGCAGGAAAAAGAAATCCCGTGTCACCGCAGGGGGGGGACGTCATGCCTCAAAGTTTACATTTCAAAGAGATGGTTGAAAGCTCGCAAGACTGGTTTTGGGAGTTTGACGAAAATGCAAACTTCACATATGCAAGCCCGAGATGTCGGGAACTGTTTGGTTATGAACCAGAAGAGATTGTTGGTCTCAATGCCTTTGATTTGATGAGTGGTGAAGAAGCTGAACGCGTTCGCGCACATTTTGAACCCCTTGCTGAAAGATACCTGCCATTTAATAGCCTGACAAACATCAATATCCACAAAGATGGGCATGAAGTTTTCATTGAGTCGAGTGGAACACCAATCTTCGATGTGGAAGGTCGTTTCAGAGGATACCGGGGTATCGATCGAGACATCTCTAATCGTATGGAATTGGAACAAAAGT
>JAOUDB010000490.1 GCA_029859485.1 Desulfuromonadales bacterium
AAAAGTGAGCGGATCAAAGAGAATATCTTGAGGCCTTAAACCATGCTTGCCAACAGCCCGTTCGTAAATCTGCCTGGCTGTCGAGACCTTTTCATCGGCGGTCATCGCCATGCCCTGCTCGTTGATGGTCAAAGCAACAACCGCAGCGCCATACTTCTTCGCCAGTCGGCAAACCTTATCAAGAGTCTTGCCGCCATCTTCGAGATTGATCGAATTGATAATACAGCGCCCCGGATAGATTTTCAGGCAGGCTTCAATGCAATCGGAGTTGGTCGAATCGATCATGATCGGAATCTTCAACGACTCGGCGTGCAGCTTGACCAAGTGGGTCAGATCGGCAAGTTCATCGCGGCCGACATAAGCAGCGCAGACATCAAGGACCTGAGCTCCCTTGGCTTCCTGGTCCAGACCGATGCGCAGGCAGCCATCGAAATCATCGGCCAGCAGGCATTCGCGGAACTTCTTTGAGCCGTTCGGGTTGGAACGTTCACCGATCAGTAGCGGCGGGATCTCCTGGGCGATTTCAATGGCCTGGTAGAGGCTCGAGATTGAAGGTTTCATACCGTCACCTCCCGCTTCGCCAGTGACAATCCGGAACAGGCTGCAGCAAGCTGGCGGATATGACCAGGAGTGGTGCCGCAACAACCACCGACAATACTGACCCCATCTTTCTCGATGAACTGTCTCATGTGATGGACAAAATCTTCAGGCTGCATCGGGTAGTGGGTTTTGCCATCGACGACTTCCGGCAACCCCTGGTTAGGCATACAGGAGATTCTCTGCGGCCAGTTATGGCTTAAGTAACGGATGTGCGAGGCCATGTCACTCGGTCCGGTGGCACAATTAAGGCCGAGGGAGAAGATCGGGAAAGGCTCCAAGGTCGCACAGATCGCCGCAATATCGCTGCCAACCAGCATGGTCCCCTGCCGTTCCATCGTCACCGAAACCAGCACCGGAAGCTCGCGACCAAGCTCTTCAAGCACTTCAAAGCAAGCCACCAGGGCGACCTTGACCTGCAAAAGATCCTGACAGGTTTCAATGGCCAAAGCATCAACCCCGGCTTCCACCAGGGCTCTGATCTGTTCGCCGAGTGTGGCCCCTAAGTCCTCGACAGAGATATGGCTCAGAGACGGCAACTTGGTGGTCGGCCCAACAGAACCAACGACGTAGCAGCCAGTTCGCTCACCGATCGCTATGCGGGCATTGGCAACCGCAGCACGGTTGATCTCGACGGTTCTGTCTGCCAGGTCATACTCAGCCAGAACAATGGAGCTTGCGCCGAATGTGTTGGTTTCAATCGCTCTCGCCCCGGCATCCAGAAACGATTCATGCAATGCAACGATCGTTTCCGGTGAGGTAATGTTCAACAGTTCGTTACAACCTTCACATCCCTGCCATGCGGCATCCGGTATCATCATTTCCTGCAGATTGGTGCCGCAGGCACCGTCGAACAACAGGATTTTTTCGTCAGCAAAACTCATAACATAACCTTCCTTTGCTTAAGCACGTCAAAATATTAGCCTTTTTCATGAAATTTACAACCGGGGAAATGGGTGAAAAGGGGTCATAAAGAAACGATTCAATAATCCAAACAAAAGGAATACGTCTTTACACCAAAGCAGTAAGAGCTAAAAGCAAAAGATCAACGCAAAGACGCTAAGAAAAGCCAAGAAAGACGCAAAGAGTGGCTGTTATGGCTTTTTGAAGTGGTTTTCTTTGCGGGCTTTCTCTACCCCTTCGCTCTTTTGCGTTAAATCCTTACAGCCGTTGCTTGGGTTATAAGCCCGATTATTTTTTGATTATATGGCCGTAAAGAAAAAGGCGAACCTGTCGGCTCGCCTCATCAAAATCATAACGATACAAGACCCTCACTGCCGCTCTTTTCGAGCATTATCGGCCGCGCAGGAAATACAGACCCCGGCAGTTTCATAAAGGCCATTCTTTGGGTTAAGGAGAGACGCCGGGCGCAAATGCAGGGAGCAGGTCACCCGATAGCAGAGGTCACAGGACTTGCTCTCGCTCTCGTCAGATTTATAATCACAGATGTGACAAATCCAGGGGGATCTTTCCATATCGTCGCTGAAGCCTAAGCTTTCCCTCGAGTTAAGTTTTTAGTGTTGAAGCTGCCTAGCATTATGCATTTGCCTGAAGACAAAGGCAAGAGGATGAGACGCAAAAAAGGCTTAGTCATTGATGACTAAGCCTTTGGTTTTTGTTACACATTGAGGGTCTCAAATGTTATCTGAAAAGCTGCCTCAGCAGTTGTCACTCAGCCAAGCCAACGGCAACGTTGCTTGATGTTTTCGATGCATCTATCATTTTTCCCGCTTGCAGGGAAACCCAACCGAGCAGCACCAACATAACAGTGACAGGCAAGATGTTCCACAAAAGGTGATGAAGAATTTTATCTCTGGCCTGAGCATAGCGATCGGGACTTACGGGATGAAACTTATATCTGTTGAGGTTCATGATCTTGTCTCCCGCCAGTAAATTGGGCTTAAATTACCATGATCCTGAACAGTTAGGCTGCATAAGAAGTGCCAATGCAATGATTTTTCGGCAGAGAACTCCGTAACCCATTGAAAACATGACAGAAAATGTCTCAATTAACTTACAGCCCCCTCATTAAAACATCCCCTTTAAACCATACAAGCTGTTGAAATTTCACAACAATTATTGAAAAAATGAAGATTTTAACAACAGTATGCGAAACATGGCTCATCTCTTGACCCACAGGGGAGAAC
>JAOUDB010000070.1 GCA_029859485.1 Desulfuromonadales bacterium
TCTTCAGCAGTTAGTGGCAGGGGGCATCGAGGTGCATACCCAGGTGGTGGTTTGCCCGCAGATCAATGATGGAGAACAGCTGGCGCAAACTTGCAGAGAATTGGTTGCACTTGCGCCCGGTGTGAAATCCCTGGCTGTTGTGCCTGTCGGGTTGACCGGGCATCGGCAGCGACTTCCTGAACTGCGACCACATACGCGTCAGGAAGCTCTTGAGCTGATTGAATGGGTTGAAATCACACAGGAGAAACTCCTTGAGAGGCTTGGCACACGTTTCATCTTTGCTGCCGACGAACTTTACCTGAAAGCAGAGAAAGACTTTCCCTCCCTCTCTGTCTACGAAGAGCTGTCCCAGGTTGAGAATGGCGTTGGTTTGATTCCACAATTCAGATCACAGGCCGACGAGGTCCTCGATATCGCAGAGCCCCTGTATCTTCCACCAATCAGTATGGTGACCGGGGTCTCCGCAGCCGATGATATTAAAGCCTTTGCTAGAAGGCTTGCCGACAAATGCGGCCTTGATTTGCGTGTGCATGTTATCGAAAACGATTTTTTTAGTGGCCATGTAACTGTTACAGGTCTTTTGACTGGTCAGGATTTACTTACTCAACTGGCTGAACAGGACTTAGGTGATATTCTAATGATCCCTGATGTTATGCTTCGCGAGGGTGAAGAGGTTTTTCTCGATGACGTGAGCATTGATAATCTTGTAGAGCGTTTCGATAAGCAGATTGAAGTTGTTGCCGCAGACCCATGGGGCCTTTGGGATATGCTTGACACCTTAAGTATGGAGCTTGGGTGAGAATCCTGTAAACGTATATTGTTATGCTCTGCGTACTTGTGTGCCTCCGTGTTCAATTGTTTAAACTTTTTAAACTGTAAATATTAAGGAGAAAACCGATGACAGATGAACAAATATCGTTAAGCCGCGCCGAGCAAGCTCTTGAAAATGGTGAAGCTGAAGAAGCTGTGCGAATTTTAAGGAGGTTTTTGCAGGAGCAGGGTGATAACAGTGATGCCAAGGCCTTGCTTGGTGAAGCCTTGATTGAAGCTGGCCACCTCGAAGAGGCTGTTTCTGTCCTCGAGGATGTTGCCGGCCAATTGCCGGATGATTTTGATCTGCAATATGATCTTGGTGATCTTTATTTTGAGCTCGGTCGGCCTGACGATGCCTGCAAAGTTTATGAGAGCGTTGTCTCACGGGCTCCTGATCAGGTTGACGCCAGGGTCAGTCTTGGGTTGATCCATTATCATCAAGAGCGTATGGATAAAGCCGAAGCGTGTTATCGAGAAGCGTTGAAACAGAGTCCAGAGTCAGTGTTTGCCTTAAACTCTCTGGGCGATGTCTGTTTTGCCACGGGGCGTAATGATGAAGCCCGTGAATGTTTTGAAAAAGCGCTGGCTCTGGATCCCGAAGATCCTCAGGGCCATTTCAACCTGGCGGAATACCATTACGACAATGACGATCTGCAGGAAGCCGAAAAGCACTGTCGCCGTGCTGTTACCCTCGACCCTGAGTTCTCTTTTGCATACCTGACCCTCGGTAATATCTGCCTTGATCAGGAACAGGTTCAGGAGTCCGTGCACTGTTTTAAGGAATTCCTCAAGCTTGAGACAAGCCCGGCGTCTCAAGAGATCTGTGCGGAAGTTTCCGCTCTGATCGATGGGCTGAAGGGTGAGTCCTAGGCATGGTGCGTGGTCTGACATTCCTGCTGCTTTTTCAGTTCAGTGGTGAAGCCGTCAGTCGTCTTTTTGACTTGCCGATTCCCGGCAATGTGCTGGGTATGGGCTTTCTCCTCCTGGGCTTGACGACGAACCTGGTTGATATCAAGTGGTTTGAAGAGGCCGCAGAACTGCTGTTGTCGAATATGGCTTTGTTCTTTGTGCCCGCCGGTGTCGGAGTCATGGTTTATGGTGATCTGATAGCTGCCGAATGGTTGCCGATTACCGTTGCGACTGTTTTGAGTACCTTTGTGGTCATGGCGGTCACCGGAAAGATCGCCCAGAAGCTGGAGCCTTCAGCCGACGATGATGGGGGAGAAGATGCTTGAGACCCCCTTGTTCGGTATCACTCTCACTCTTGTCACCTATCTGCTGTCGCAGAAACTCTATCGACGCGTCGGTAAGGTCTGGGCTAATCCGGTGCTGGTTTCGATTGTTTCAATCATCATGCTCCTGCAACTCTTTGACCTTGAGTATCGTGATTATGCCCGTGGCGGCGATATCCTGGTTTTCTTGCTTGGGCCCTCTGTGGTCGCTCTCGCGATTCCTCTTTATCAACGCCGTGAAGAGATCTGGAAACGCAAGCGACCGATCATGATGGGGGTCTTTGCCGGTTCGCTGGCATCTATTCTGTCTGCATGCGGGCTCGCCTGGATTCTTGGTGGTAGTCGCGATGTCATCCTCTCGTTGGCACCAAAATCTGTTACAACACCGATTGCGATCAGTATCGTTGAAAAGATCGGCGGCATTGCACCTTTAACTGCGGCTCTCGTTGTACTGACAGGTTGCATAGGGGCTGTTTGCGGCCCGGAATTCTGCAAGCGTATAGGTATCACTTCACCGGTGGCAACCGGGTTGGCCGTTGGGACCTCTGCTCATGGTATCGGTACCGCAAGAATGCTTGAGGTAGATCGACTGTCCGGTGCTGTTTCTGGCTTGGCGATAGGCTTGAATGGCTTGATGACAACCTTCTTGTTGCCTCTTCTGATGGCGATTGCAGGGCACTGGTGATTCCGTACCACCCGTTGTGAATTGAAAACTGAAGACACAAAAAAGCCCCGGACGTCTCCAGGGCTTTTTTGTCGTTATGTGATGATGCTTTAAAGGCCCAATTGCTTGAAGAAGTCATTTCCTTTGTCATCAACCAGAATGTAAGCCGGGAAGTTCTGGACTTCAATCTTCCAGACAGCTTCCATGCCGAGTTCGGGGAAGTCGATACATTCGACCTTGGTGATGTTCTCGTCGGCCAGCAGAGCGGCCGGACCACCGATAGAGCCGAGGTAGAAACCACCGAACTTGGCACAGGCATCAGTCACCTGTTGAGAGCGGTTGCCTTTGGCGATCATGACCATAGAGCCGCCGTTTTCCTGGAGCAGGCCAACGTAAGAGTCCATACGTCCCGCGGTGGTGGGGCCGAAAGATCCGGAAGGGCGTCCTGGTGGAGTCTTGGCCGGGCCAGCATAGTAAATCGGGTGTTTCTTGAGGTACTCAGGGAGTGGCTGTCCGCTATCAAGGATTTCCTTGAACTTGGAGTGAGCGATGTCACGGCCAACCACGATGGTGCCGTTGAGGAGTAAAGCGTCGCCGCACTTGAGTTTGGTCAGCTCGGCAAGGATGTCCTCCATTGGCTGGTTCAGGTCGAGCTTGGTGCCATGCTCGTGCTTGGCCATGCGGTACTGCTCGGGGAGCAGGCGGCCCGGATCGCGATCCATCTCTTCGACAAAAAGACCGTCCTTGGTGATCTTGGCTTTGATGTTACGGTCTGCAGAGCAGGAAACAGCCATGCCGAGAGGGCAGGAGGCGCCGTGACGAGGGAGGCGAATAACGCGGACATCGTGAGTAAAGTACTTGCCGCCGAACTGGGCGCCAATGCCGAGTTCCTGGGCAGCTTTCTGCAACTTCTCTTCAAGCTCGATGTCACGGAAGGCCTGACCGTGATCGTTGCCTTCCGTTGGCAGGCCGTCAAGTTCCTTGGCGGTCGCCAGCTTGACCGTCTTCATGACTGCGTCGGCCGAGGTGCCGCCGATGACGAATGCAAGGTGGTAAGGAGGGCAGGCCGCTGTGCCCAGCGTTTTCATCTTCGCCACCAGGTAGTCAAAGAGTTTCTCAGGGGTGAGCAGCGCCTTGGTCTCCTGGAACAGCATGGTCTTGTTTGCAGAGCCGCCGCCTTTAGCCATGAAGAGGAATTTGTAGGAGTCACCTTCTGTGGCGAAGAGGTCGATCTGGGCCGGCAGGTTGGTACCGGTATTCTTCTCTTTGTACATATCTAGAGCTACGGTCTGGCTGTAGCGCAGGTTCTCTTCGGTGTAGGTCTTGTAGATGCCTTTGGAGATGTACTCGGCATCATTGACGCCGGTCCAGACCTGCTGACCTTTCTTGGCGACGACAGTGGCCGTGCCTGTGTCCTGGCAAGTTGGCAGGTCGAACTGGGCTGCGACCATTGCGTTCTTAAGGAAGGCCATAGCAACGCCCTTGTCGTTGCGCGAGGCCTCGGGGTCGGTCAAGATTTTGCCAACCTGGTCATTATGCTCTTTGCGCAACAGAAAGGAGACGTCCTTCATGGCCGCGTTTGCGAGGACTGTGATTGCTTCCGGATCAACTTTGAGAATGTCCTTGCCGTCAAAGTTGACGGTGCTGACATACTTCTCCGAGCCTTCAATCTTGTAGTAGGTGGTCTTGTCTGCCTCAACGGGAAGAGGATTCTGGTAAAAAAATTCCGGCATGATTTCTCTCCTTTAGAACGACATGAAATATATTCTCCGGGAAGCTGTGACCCCGGACGGAAACCGATTGGAAGTATAGCTAAACTGTATACAGTTGTCGATAATTAAGTGTTGTTTAACGTTAAGTCGGAGCATAAGTTTGGAGCTTAAATGACTGGCAAATTGTCGAAACAATCCTTTTTCTTGAAATCGGCGGATGTTAAGCTTATTCTCAGTCGGCAAATCTAAACATAACTTCTCAAGTCTGAGCACTTAAACACATGCAAAAGCTGCTGAAACAAATACTGACTTCCAAGGTTTATGAAGCCGCCATTGAGACGCCGCTCGAAGAGTCAGCTATTCTCTCGCAGGCTTTGAATAATCGCATCCTGCTCAAGCGAGAAGATTTGCAGCCGGTATTTTCCTTCAAGCTGCGTGGGGCCTATAACCGGATTGTTAACCTCTCAGTAGAGGAGCGGGCCAGGGGAGTGATTACCGCTTCAGCCGGGAACCATGCCCAGGGCGTGGCTTTCTCCGGACAAAAGCTGGGGATAAAGACGACGATCGTAATGCCGGTGACAACGCCCGCCATCAAGATTTCTGCTGTTAAATCCTATGGCGCGACAGTTGTCCTCTGTGGCGATAATTACTCGGAAGCCGCTGAGCACTGCGCCCTGCTCGTAGCTCAGTCAGGGATGATTTTTATTCCGCCCTTCGATGATGAACTGGTGATCGCCGGCCAGGGAACCGTTGCCAATGAACTGTTGAGGCAAAGCGCCGGAAATATGGATGCGGTCTTTATTCCTGTCGGCGGCGGTGGCTTGCTTGCCGGGATGGCGGTCTTTCTCAAGGCGCTCTGCCCGGAAGTTAAGGTGATTGGTGTCGAGCCGGCGGATAGTGATGCCATGGCCCAGTCTCTTGATGCCGGACGCAGGGTCAAGCTTGATTCTGTCGGCATCTTTGCCGATGGTGTCGCTGTTCGCGAAGTCGGCAAATTGACCTTCGAGCTTTGTCGTCAGCATGTTGATGAAATCATTCGCGTCGATATCGACGAGATCTGCAGCTCTATAAAAAGTGTTTACCAGGCAACCCGTTCCATCGTCGAACCTGCCGGTGCTCTAGCTTTGGCGGGCCTTAAAAAGTATGTCCGCGAGCGGGAGATCAAAGGTCAGACCCTGGTCGCGATCAACTCTGGCGCCAATATGAACTTTGATCGCCTGCGTTACGTTGCTGAGCGCACTTTGAGTGGTGAGAAACAGGAAGCCCTCTTTGCAGTCACCATCCCAGAGGAGCCCGGCTCCTTGTTCCGCTTCTGCCGCGAGGTCGTAGGCGAGAGAAATATTACCGAGTTCAATTACCGGCTGTCCGGGCGGGAGTCTGCTTATATCTTTGTCGGTATTGCTGTTGATGGCGATGAGCAGCGACAACTCTTTGGCGAACAGTTGGACTCTCATGGCTTTGTGAATGTCGACCTGACAGATAATGAGTTGGCGAAGACCCATGTCCGTTACATGGTCGGCGGTCGCTCCACAGATGCCTGCAGTGAACGCCTGTTCCGTTTCTGGTTCCCCGAACGGCCTGGAGCGACAGCTCGTTTTCTCACCGCCATGGGCGCTGACTGGAACATCTCCCTGTTTCACTACCGCACGCAGGGTGGTGACTTCGGCAGAGTGCTTGTCGGCCTGGAGATTCCTCCTGGTCAAGAGGCACAATTGCAGTCTTTTCTCGACAATCTCGGCTACCGCTATGTCGAGGAGTCTGACAACCAGGCTTACCAGCTATTCCTCTGATATCCCTAGAAAAGTAATTGACAGTTTTACTCAGGTATGCTATCCGTTAACCATGCTCTTGAGCCGGCAGAAGATGTGCCGGTATTTTTACAGGAAACGGGACGTGGAGGAGGTACCTAAAGTGTTTGCCAAGATTCGTGAAGACATCTATTCAGTATTCGACCGGGATCCTGCCGCACGTAGTGTCCTCGAGATTATCTTCTGCTATCCAGGCCTGCACGCAGTTTGGTTCTATCGTGTCGCTCACTGGTTCTGGACCCATGAGCTCTACTTCTTTGGTCGGTTTACCTCCCACATCGGTCGTTTCCTGACCGGAATTGAAATTCATCCTGGTGCAAAAATAGGCGAGAAATTCTTTATCGACCACGGTATGGGCGTGGTCATCGGTGAAACAGCTGAAATCGGTAACAACGTCACCCTTTATCATGGCGTGACCCTCGGTGGCGTAACCTGGGATAAGGTCAAACGCCATCCAACCGTTGACGATAATGTCGTCATCGGTTCAGGCGCCAAGGTCCTCGGCCCTTTTACCGTCGGTAAAGACTCCAAAATCGGCTCTAACTCGGTTGTTGTTAAAGAAGTCCCGGAGAACTCCTCCGTTGTCGGTATCCCTGGTCGCGTGGTTATGCAGCAGGAGAAGAAGGTTGAGGAGGCGCGTCCCGACCTTGAACATGGCAAAATGCCAGACCCCGAAGCCAAGGCGATCAGTTGTCTTTTTGACCAGATCCGTGCCCTTGAAAAGAAGGTTGAGGATTTGACCGGCCGATTGGAAAAGGCTGAATCAAAACCTGCGGCGAAACGGGCTACGGCAAAAAGTACTGCTGCCAAGGCAACAACGAAGGCTCCTGCAAAGAAATCGACGACTAAAGCAACAACCACTCGTACCCGTAAAACGGAGAAGAGTGAGGCATAGAACAAGATGCGCATGTCAACAAAAGCTCAATACGCAGTCAGGGCCATGGTTAACCTGAACCTGCATTCAGAAGGCCAGCCTGTCTCTTTGCGTGATATTTCACTACGTGAAAGTATTTCCCTGACTTATCTTGAACAACTTTTCGTCAAACTTCGCCGCGGCCAGATCGTCAAGAGTGTTCGTGGCCCAGGGGGTGGTTACCTGCTGGCTCGACCGGCGAAGGACATTCAGGTCGATGAAATCATTGACAGTGTCGAGGAATCCCTGGTGCCGGTGTCCTGCATGGACAAGCAAAAAGGTTGTGCCTGTGATGAACAGTGCGTCACTCACAACGTCTGGCACGGCCTCGGTGAAAAAATTCGACAATTTCTCTCTTCGATAACTCTTGATGACCTCACCGCTGAGGCCAAGAGTAAACTAAAACATTGAAACCCCGGAGGATTGACCGTTGAACCAGATTTACTTGGATTATAATGCCACCTCGCCAGTGAGGCCCGAAGTCCTTGAGGTCATGCTGCCCTTTTATAAGGAACAGTTCGGTAACCCTTCGAGCGTCCATTGGGCGGGTCGGCAAGTCTCCGGTGCTCTTGAAAAAGCCCGTGAGCAGGTCGCTTCTCTGATCAACGCTTCTCCGGCAGAGATTGTTTTTGTCTCCTGTGGCAGCGAAGGTGACAACATGGCTATTAAGGGGTCTCTTGACCCTCTTAAAGAAAAAGGCAATCACATCATTACCTCTTCGATTGAGCATCCAGCAGTTCTGGAGACTTGCCAGGCTCTGGAAAAGGATGGCTACGATGTGACCTATCTGCCGGTCAGTAAAGACGGACAGCTCGATCTGGCCGATCTTGAAAAGGCGATTACCGACAAGACCATTCTGATCTCTATCATGTGGGCCAATAACGAAACCGGCAACCTTTACCCGATCGAAGAGATCGGCAGAATCGCCAAAAAGTACAATATTCGATTCCATACCGACGCGGTGCAAGCGGTCGGCAAGATCCCTGTTGATGTGCAGAAAGCCAATGTAGATCTTCTGGTCATCTCGGGACACAAGATCGGAGCCCCCAAGGGGGTTGGAGCAATTTATATCCGTCGCGGCACACGTATGAAGAACTTCATGCACGGTGGTCACCAGGAGCGTAACCGTCGCGCTGGAACCCAGAATGTTGCCGGAATCGTTGGCCTTGGGAAAGCATGTGAGATGGCTGCTGCTGAACAGGAGGATTATTACAAACGTGTTCGTGCCCTGCGTGATCGACTGGAAGACGGTGTCTTGAGCCAGGTTCCGGATATCAAGTTGAACGGTACGCCTGATCGTGATGATCGCTTGCCAAACACACTGAATGTCAGCTTTGCCTACATCGAGGGGGAATCTCTACTGCTCAACCTCGATATGTTTGGTATCGCCGCCTCGTCGGGCTCTGCCTGTACCTCAGGTTCTCTTGAGCCTTCTCACGTTATGGGTGCGATGTGTGTAGAAGTCACTCTGGCCCATTCGAGCACGCGTTTCAGCCTCGGGCCTGAAACCACCGAAGAAGAAATTGATAAAGTCCTGGAAGTGCTGCCGGCGACAGTGCAGCGCCTCCGCGATATGAGCCCGTTATACAATTGTGGAAGAACTGCCGAAGGTTGCGAGACCTGTGAAACGGTACGCAGAATCTAATCAGACTATTATCACGATTTATTGAAGGAGAAAA
Source organism: Desulfuromonadales bacterium (assembly GCA_029859485.1). Classification (GTDB taxonomy): domain Bacteria; phylum Desulfobacterota; class Desulfuromonadia; order Desulfuromonadales; family BM103; genus M0040. Next base: position 8,822 of record JAOUDB010000070.1, read on the forward strand.
TATATGTACACAGATAAAGTTATGGATCACTTCACCAACCCGCGTAACGTGGGTGAGATCGAAAATGCCAACGGGGTTGGGGAGGTTGGTAACGCTTCCTGTGGCGACATTATGAAGATCTTTCTCAAGGTTGAAGATAATATTATCCAAGACGTCAAGTTCAAGACCTTTGGTTGCGGTGCAGCCATTGCTACCTCCTCGATGGTGACGGAGATGGCGATCGGCAAGACCATTGACGAGGCTCTTGAACTGAGCAACCAGGCTGTAGCAGAGGCTCTCGATGGTCTCCCTGCACAGAAGATGCATTGCTCTAACCTGGCCGCTGATGCTTTGCACGAAGCGATAAAAAACTACAAAGCCGAGAATGGTTAAACATTAATACCTCAGGTACTACATGAAATAATGAGGGCGGCTCTTGAAAGGGTCGCTCTTGTTGTTTTGTCTGTCAGATGTCAGTGATAAGGGGTAGCCCAGAACCCAGAACCCAGAACCCAGAACCTTTATGATATATTGCTCCTATGATTGAGCCAGGTAAAAAAGTTGTCGTTGCCATGAGTGGTGGTGTTGATT
>JAOUDB010000071.1 GCA_029859485.1 Desulfuromonadales bacterium
TCAGGTCTGTGATTGCCCCGAGCTTTGCAGAAATTTTTGCCAATAACTGCTGCAAGAACAGTATCCTTCCGGTTGTTCTCCCTGCCGAAACGGTCGCTTGTCTGTTCGATGAAGTTGAAGCGACTCCTGGCTACCGCTTGATCGTTGACCTTGAGAAACAGCAAGTGATAACGCCCTCCGGTGAAGCTTTCGAGTTTGCGGTGGATGCGTTCCGCAAAGAATGTCTGTTGAAGGGGTTGGATGACATCAGTCTGACCTTGCAGCATGTCGAAGCGATTAAAGGTTTCGAGGCAAAGAAGAGAGTGGATGAGCCTTGGCTGTTTGGTCAATGACGCAATGCACTGAGGGCTTGTAAAAAGCAAAGCCGGAACGCAAAGACGCAAAAGGTTAAAAGACAAGACGCAATGAAGAGCCTGGAATCCCATTGATCTTGGCTTCTTAGTTGATGCCCCTGTCTCCTGAACTTGGTTTTCTCGGCGTCTTATGTTTTCTCTTTGTGCCTTTGCGTTAAACGTTTTTATTATTAAGCTTCATGTCCATATATGAAACATCAAACAGTACCCCAACAGAAGAGGTCCCAATGAAAGGAACAGAACTGGTTTTAAGGGCATTGCATGCCAAAGGTGTGAAATACATCTTTGGCTACACGGGCGGCGCGATCATGCCGATCTTTGATGAAATGGAAAAGCAGAAGCTTTTCACTTTTGTGATGCCTCGTCACGAGCAGGGAGCGACCTTCATGGCCCAGGGCCTGTCGCGTGCATCACTTTCAACCGATACGCCACAAATCGGTGTCTGTATGGCGACGTCCGGACCTGGAGCCATGAATCTGGTCACCGGGATCGCTGATGCACATATGGACTCCGTGCCTATGGTGTCAATCACCGGTCAGGTCGCAACAGGTGTTATCGCCACGGATGCTTTCCAGGAAAGTGATGTGGTTGGCGTCATGATGCCGATCTGCAAGCAGACCTACATGCCGCTGACCACTGAAGAGATCGAAAAAACAGTCCACGAGGCCTTCTACGTAGCGACGACCGGACGTTTTGGTCCGGTTGTTATCGATCTTCCCAAAGATGTACAGATCCAAAGTGTTGATGAGAACTATTCGTTCAACCCGAAAACCTTCCGCCCGAAACTGCCCGGCTTTTACTACCATCCCTCACCGGAACGGGAAGTTGTCCACCAGGCGATCGAGATGATGAATCGCAGTGAGCGACCGGTCATGTTCTGCGGGCACGGCGTCATCTCCAGCAATGCTGGCGCGATGCTGCAGGAGTTTGCAGAAAAAACCAATATCCCGGTTGCCTTTACCCTGCATGGTCTGTCGGCAATGCCGGTTGATCATCCCCTGAGCCTGGGAATGATGGGGATGCACGGTACGGTTGAAGCGAATCGTGCCATTATGAACGCCGATCTGATCATCAGTTTCGGTATGCGGTTTGACGACCGAGTGACCGGTAAACTGAATGAGTACGCCAAGAATGCCGATGTCATTCACGTGGAGATCGATCCCTCCGAACTCGACAAGAATGTCGCTACAACGGTTCCCATTAACGCCGATGTCGCCCGGACCCTGCATGTCATGTTGCATGACCCGGAGTTGGTCTCCAAACCACGCCGTCGCTGGTTGAAGGAAATCGAGACGAATCGCCAGGAAACCGTTGCTGAGGTTGAGGCCGAGGTCGCCGCAGGTGTTGGTGATGGCGGCAAGCTCCTGATGAAAACCATCATCCGACGTTTGTCAGATATCACCGAAGGCAAAGACATCATTGTGCCCGATGTCGGTCAGCACCAGATGATGTCAGCGCGTTACTACAACTTCCAGACCAATAACAGTTGGTTCACCTCCGGTGGTGCCGGCACGATGGGATGCTCCTTGCCGATGGCGATCGGGGCTAAACTGGCAAGACCTGACGAACGGGTCTGGTCGATCAGTGGCGACGGTGGTTTCCAGATGAATATCCAGGAACTCTGTACCATCATGGAACACGACACAGATGTCAAAATCATGATCCTGAATAATGGCTACCTTGGAATGGTTCGTCAGTGGCAGACCCTTTTCTTTGACGGCCGTTACGCGGGCACACCGATGATCAGTCCGAATTATGAATTCATTGCCAAGGCTTACAGTCTGCCTTATCAGAAGGTCACCGAGCTTGACCAGGTCGATGCGGCGATTCGTACCGCTATCGATCACAACGGGGCTTACATTCTCGAGTTTGTCTGCGACCCTTCTGAAGTGATTCTGCCGATGATCCCTTCCGGAGGTGGCTTTGGAGACATGATCGTATCGCGGCATAAATCTTAAGCTTGATGCTTTTTACGGGGATATAAAATGACAGTTAAAAAAATGAAAAGAAGGGCCATTCTGGCCTTCGTTCAAGATAAGCCGGGCACTCTCAACAAAATCTCTATGATGATTCGACGCAAGATGTACAACGTTGATACCTTGACGGTTTGTAAGGCCAAGGCTGCGGGAGTCAGCCGCATGACCATCACCTTACGTGAAGATGATGAGGCCAAGGTGTTGCAGGTCATACGGCAGCTGGAAAAATTTACCGAAGTGATCCGGGCCAAGGAGCTGGATCGCGAGCAGAGTTATTGGCGCGAAGTTGCGATCATCAAGTTCGAGCTCGAGAAGAAAACTTTGGAAAAGCTGCAGAAGAAATACCAGATTGAAATCCTCGATGCTCAGCCACACGATATCTACATCGTTCAGATAGCAGGGCCAACGGAGCGGATCGACAGTTTCTTGAAGGATGTTGGCTCGGAACATTTTATTGAAATAGCAAGGACCGGAGTAACAGCAATGGATAAGTGAGGCAATCGATGAAACGTCGCAGCGAAGAAATAACCGGTCGTAAGGACGGTGCAAAGTGGGTTGAGCGAACCGCTGCGAGGACCATGCTGCGCGCGGTACGTTTTACCGATGAGGATTTTGATAAACCGATCATCGCTTTGGCTGTGCCATATACCAACGGTACGCCTTGCAATGATCACGTTCGGGCGCTCGGTGACATCGTCCAGAAGGCCATCGAAGACGCGGGCGGCAAGGCGATTATCTTTGGCACTCCGGTCGTCTCTGATGGCATCTCCATGGGCACCGAAGCGATGAAATATTCGTTGGTGAGCCGCGAGGTGATCGCCGACAGTATCGAACTGATGACCGAAGGTTACCGGGTGGATGCCGTTATCACCCTCTCCGGTTGTGATAAAACCATTCCCGCTGCACTGATGCCGATCGCTCGCAACAACCTGATCGGCCTGACCCTCTACGGCGGCAGCATCCTCCCTGGTGAATACCACGGCAGGGCTCTCAATATCGTCAGCGCCTTTGAGGCGGTCGGTGCTTACTGTGCCGGTAAAATCGATGCTGAAGAATTGCATGCTGTTGAATGTCATTCCTGTCCCGGAGCCGGCTCCTGCGCAGGGATGTACACGGCCAACACCATGGCTTCGGCCATCGAAGCTCTCGGCATGAGCCTGCCCGGCTCTGCTTCCAACCTTGCTGTTGATGAAGGGAACCAGATCTCTGTCGAAAAACGTGAAGATTGTGCCCGAGTCGCCCAAGCCGTGGTTGGTCTGCTGCAGTCCGGTATCAGTGCCCGAGACATTATGAACCGAGAGGCGTTTGAAAATGCCCTGACGGTGGCCTGGGCTCTCGGTGGCTCGACCAACGCGGTTTTGCACATTCTGGCTCTCGCTCATGAAGCAGGAGTCGTGTTAACGCTTGCTGATATCGAAGAGATTACAAGCACTGTCCCGCTGATCGGTGACTTCAAGCCCTTCGGTCAATACGTGATGAATGACCTGCACAAGATCGGCGGTTTGCCGATGGTGATGAAGACCTTGCTTGATGCCGGGTATCTGCATGGTGATTGCATGACAGTGACTGGGAAAACCCTGGCAGAAAACCTCGCGGATGCACCGCTAAGACCCGAAAACCAGGACGTCATTTACAGCCCGGAACATCCTTACGCACCACCCAATCGCCATATCCGTGTCTTACGTGGCAATCTTGCCTCCGAGGGCTGCGTGATAAAGCTCAGTGGTAAGGAGATGACTCACTTTACCGGGCCGGCACGGGTGTTTGAGCGGGAGGAAGAAGCTCTCGAAGCAATCCTTGCAGACAAGATCAATGCCGGAGATGTTGTCGTTATCCGTTATGAGGGCCCTAAAGGTGGCCCCGGCATGCGCGAGATGCTATCCCCCTCGGCGGCTTTAATGGGGGCGGGGCTCGGCAAGGATGTCGCACTGGTTACCGATGGCCGTTTCTCCGGCGGAACCCACGGCATTATGATTGGTCACGTAGCTCCGGAAGCTCAGGTCGGAGGACTTATCGCACTCGTTCAAGAGGGGGATATGATTACCATCGACCTCGGCCTTGGCGAGCTGAACCTCATGCTTGAGGATGAGGAAATCAGCAAGCGCTCGGCGCGGTGGCAGGCTCCCGAGATTCGTTATGCTCGCGGTGTTCTGGCTAAATATGCCAAGCTGGTCTCTTCCTCGTCTAGTGGCGCTGTGACCAGTTAACAGTTGTTTTTTGAATTCACCCGTTTTTAATCAGTATCAGGGCGGCCGGTTACTTAGTGCTCAAGGGAGAATGCATATGAAAATAATCAAGGTTGTTGTTGAAAGATGGTTGGAAGTCCCTGATGAGTGGGAGCTTGTCGAACCTGAGCACACCGGGCAGATTCACCTTGAAACAGACAGTCATTGTCTAATTCCTGAGTTGACCTGGCTGGGCCTTTTGGACCAGTCAGAAGAAACTTGCGGCTGGGAAGAGATTGAGGATGACGATAAGGACAAGCTTGGCAATATGATGGTCGGCGGATCAAGCTCCCTTGAATATCAAGATGATGAGTGAACCCGCTTTTGTGGGCCTACTCAGAGCTGTTGGTTCGGTTCAACCTTATCGCCTGCAACTTTTATCTGGCCACCTGGAGCAATTCCGGGTGGCCGTTCTTGTTTACACTAAAAGGTCTGAATTTAAACGCCCAGTTGAGCTGATCTGTGGCTCCTGCTTTTACAAATTAGCAACATATAACCAATGAATGACTTGTTTGGTCATGTATTAATAGTATAGAATTAAAAATAAATAAATACTTTGTTGCTGGTTCGTTCCGTAGCTAAAATAGCGACACTCGTCTCAACTGGAGACATTTTCATAGAGTGTAAATGAATCCCCTTCTAATGGGATAAAATAGTGGGATAAAAGCGAAAAATTTAAGAGGTCCTCATTATGGGCGCAAATGAGTTTGTTGATTACTACGAGTTGCTACAATTGAGTTCCAATGCTGATGCCGAAACCATTGAACGCGTATTTAGGCATCTGGCCCAGAAATTCCACCCTGATCACAACAACTTAACGAACAAAGACCGATTCATTCAGATCCTTGAAGCCCACCAGGTACTTATAGACCCTGAAGCCCGTGCCGGATACGATGTAAAGTATAGAGATTACTGGAACCGCAAATGGAGGCTTGCGTCGGTGGCCAGCGATATGTCCGAGCTCGGCGACGACAGGCTCGCTCGCGAGCGTATCCTTTCCTTGTTGTATGTTCAACGAAGGCGCAGCATGAAAAGCCCCGGGTTGGGGGAAGTTGAAATTTCTCGACTTCTTAACACACCTCTTGAATTGGTTGAGTTCCATCTGTGGTACATCAGGACAAAGGGGTGGATCGAACGACTCGATACAGGTCATTTGGCAATCACCGCAACAGGTGTTGATCAGGTTGAGCAGAGTTGCTCCCTTAGCCCGGAGAAGTTGATTGAAGATCATGACCTTCCAGACGAAACTGCACAAGGCCGGAAGGCAAGTGAGGAAGATTTGCGGGCAGCGAATGAGTAAGAACAGCCGCCAAGTTAACGGGAGATCCCTTCCTGTTGGTGGCGATGTATAGAAAGCCGTATCGTCATCAACGTTATGGTCGCCATGATCTGTATCATTGTGGACATTCTACGATCAGAGACGCTCTTGTCTCAGTCTTCTTCGAGACAGCCCTTATAGAGACAAAAAAACAGCCCTTTGTAAGTCCGATGACCTTTGGTTTTGTCCCGACACCTGTTTTGAATGAAAGCCTTTTTCTCGTTTCATTTGTAGCTAAATACCAAATGTCAGGTACATTTTAACGTGTAGAAAGATTTGAAATATTACTCCAATGATGGCGTGCGGTTTAAACGCTTTCGTTATATATGAGGAGTTGGAAAAGATGACTTCAAATGATCGTAAAATAACTGATTCTTTACTGGATATTGAGAATGCCGAGTGGCGTGAATCACTCGACTATGTTCTACAGACGCAAGGTGAGGAGCGGGTCCAGGAGTTACTGCGCCTGCTGCAGGTGCGGGCACAGGAGCAGGGGGTCAGCGTTCCCTTTACCGCCAACACTCCTTACATCAATACCATCCCCAGGAATCAGCAACCGGTTTTCCCGGGCAACCGTGAGATCGAGCGACGTATCAAGTCGATCATCCGCTGGAACGCCATGGCCATGGTGGTTCGTGCCAATCGTGAGAGTACCGGTATCGGTGGCCATATCTCCACATATGCCTCGGTTGCAACCCTCTGGGAAGTTGGCTTCAACCATTTCTGGAGAGGGCGCACAGACGAGTTTCTCGGTGACATGGTTTATTTCCAGGGGCACGCCGCACCCGGGGCCTATGCAAGGGCCTTTCTTGAAGGGCGGCTCAGCAGTGAAGATTTGAGTCGTTTTCGGAATGAACTGGCTCCGGGGGGCGGCCTCTCTTCTTATCCTCACCCCTTTCTGATGCCTGATTTCTGGGAGTTCCCGACGGTCTCCATGGGCCTGACCGCAATCTCTGCGATCTACCAGGCCCGTTTCAATCATTACCTGGTTGATCGGGGTTTGCGCAAATCAAGCGGTCGCAAAGTCTGGGCAATGCTCGGTGACGGTGAGATGGATGAACCCGAATCGCTTGGTGCCATTACCCTGGCGTCACGGGAGAAGCTCAACAACCTGATCTTTGTCGTCAACTGCAACTTGCAGCGCCTGGACGGCCCAGTGCGCGGCAATGGCAAAATCATTCAGGAGCTGGAAGCAGCTTTCCGGGGTGCAGGCTGGAATGTTATCAAGGTGATCTGGGGCGATGATTGGGATCATCTGCTTGAAAAGGATGATACGGGCCTGCTCGTCAAGCGCATGGACGAGGTCCTCGATGGTGAGATGCAGCACTTCACTTTGAAAAAAGGCGATTATGTCCGTGAAAAATTTTTCGGCAAGTATCCAGCATTGCTCAAATTAGTAGAAAACTATAGTGACGAGCAACTGGGACGCCTGACCCGTGGTGGTCACGACCCTGACAAGGTCTACGCCGCTTACAAGAATGCAATCTCTCAGGATGAAAAGCCAACCGTAATCCTGGCGCATACCATCAAGGGTTATGGTCTCGGAGAAGCTGGTGAGGGAAAAAACATCACTCACTCGCAGAAAAAACTCAACGAGGACGAGTTGAAAGAGTTTCGCACCCGCTTCAATATCCCGGTCAGTGATAGCGAGATTGCCGAAGCTCCTTTTTACAAGCCCGCTGAAGATAGCCCGGAAATGATCTATCTCAAGGAGCGGCGTGCAGCTCTCGGCGGCTCATTACCCAAAAGGTTCTCCGGTCAGGCGCCGATCGCCTGTCAGACCGATGGTCTGATCCGCGAGTACCTTGATGGCTCAGGTGATCGTGAATTGGCAACGACCATGGCTTACGTGCACCTGCTGGCCAAGCTGTTGCGTGATCCGGAGCTCGGTAAGTTGATCGTACCGATTGTTCCCGATGAAGCGCGTACTTTTGGCATGGAAGCACTCTTCAGACAGGCAGGTATCTACAGCCACGCAGGGCAACTCTATGAACCGGTCGATAAAGGTAGCCTGCTGCATTACAACGAGAAGAAAACCGGTGCTATCCTTGAAGAAGGCTTGAGCGAAGCCGGCTCCATGGCCAGCTTTATCGCCGCGGGAACCTCCCATTCCAGCAACGGTGTACAGACCATTCCTTTTTACACTTTTTATTCAATGTTCGGTTTCCAGCGGGTTGGTGACCAGATCTGGCAGGCTTGCGACAGCCGCGCCAGGGGCTTCCTGATAGGTGCGACCTCGGGTCGAACCACCCTCGCCGGAGAAGGTCTGCAGCATCAGGATGGCCACAGTCATGTATTGGCGATGACGCCCACCAAGATCAAGGCCTATGACCCGGCCTTTGCTTATGAAATGGCCGTGATCATTCATGAAGGATTGACCCGTATGTATTGTCATCAAGAGGACCTGATCTATTACCTTACGGTGATGAACGAGACCTACCTGATGCCGCCGATGCCGAAAGGTAAGGGCGTGCGAGAAGGTATCATCAAGGGCATGTACAAGTTCAAACCCTCGGGCTTGAAAAAGAGCAAAAGCAAGGCACATTTGCTTGGCAGTGGTGCCATTCTCAACGAAACGATCAAGGCGCAGAAAATCCTGGAAGATGATTATGCGGTTGCTGCTGATGTCTGGAGTGTGACTAGCTATAAGGAGCTTTACCAGGATAGCGTTGAGTGCGAGCGTTGGAACCTGCTGAACCCGAAAAAGAAAGCCAGGGTCCCCTATGTCAGCAGTCTTCTCGCCAAGGAGAAGGGTGTCTTTGTTGCGGCCTCGGATTATATGAAACTTCTTCCGGCGGCTGTATCAGCCTGGTTCCCTGCGCCTTTGTATTGCCTGGGAACAGATGGCTTTGGTCGCAGCGACAGCCGTGAGAGGTTGCGTGACTTCTTCGAAGTCGATGCTCGTTACATTGTGGTAGCGACATTGAAACAGCTGGCTGATGCCGGCGAGGTCAGCAATGACGCGGTGGCTAAAGCCATCGCTGATTTGAAGATTGATCCAGGCAAGTTAAACCCCCATGTCGATTAATAGGGGCTTGCCCTCGAATGGGGACTGTCCCTCTATTGTAAGTGGATGCTGTTTACGAATCACGAGGCGAATTGAGGAAAACTATGAAACACGAGATTAGAGTTCCCGCCGTTTCAGAAGGTGTCACTGAAGGAACCGTTGTTAATATCACAGTTGCTGTCGGCGATAGCGTTGAAGTGGAGCAGACTCTGCTGGAGTTGGAGACTGACAAGGCGGTTGTCGAGGTCCCCTCGAGCCATGCAGGTAAAATTACTGAAGTCCTGGTGGCAGAAGGTGACCGTGTGGCGATTGGTGCGGTCATCATGGTTCTGGAGTCGTCCGGGGGGGACGAAGAGGTCGAAGCTCCCGAGATAGACAGTGAAGACATCCCCGCACCTGTCGTTGAAGCAGAACCAGTCTCTACGGTTGTCACTGAACAGGCAGAACCCGCTGAAATCCAGGATTCTTCTACACCGCCGCGTGATGAACCTCAAGTTGATTTGACCACTG
>JAOUDB010000491.1 GCA_029859485.1 Desulfuromonadales bacterium
CGTTCATCGGCATCGACCATAGCCTGTTTAACATTGTCGTGAACAGGGGCCTCCTGCGTCGCGAAAAAGCGTGTCCCCATATTGATGCCATCCGCACCGAGGGCAAAGGCTGCAGCCATCTGGTAACCGTTGGCGATGCCACCGGAGGCCAGTATCGGGACAGAAAGTTTGGCAGCAACCGCAGGGATCAGAACCAGGTTCGTTACATCGTCTTCACCTGGATGGCCGGCACACTCGAAACCATCAACACTGACGGCATCACAACCGATCGCTTCTGCTTTCAATGCGTGACGTACCGATGTGCATTTATGAATAACCTTGATTCCGGCAGCCTTGAAAGCGGGCATGAAGGGTTCAGGATTCCGGCCGGCCGTTTCGACAACCCCTACCCCGCTCTCAATAATTGCCTGCACATACTCTTCGTAAGGAGGAGGAGTAATAGAGGGTAAGATTGTCACATTGACGCCGAATGGCTTATCGGTCATATCAAAACAGCGAGCAATCTCTTTGACCAGCTCTTCAGGTGTTGGAAACGTTAAGGCGGTGACAATACCAAGGCCACCAGCATTAGAGACTGCTGCAGCAAGGTCGGCGGTACCAACCCACATCATGCCGCCCTGTACAATAGGATACTTGATTCCAAGGAGTTCAGTAATTCTCGTCTTCATCGTTTATGGCCTCATTTTAAAGCGTTGCATTCCAAGAAAGGAACAAGCTCAACCTATTCGTTCAAAATCAACAAGAAGGGGCTAAGACAATCTTTCTACCAGAATCTCAGCGAGATCTTTGGAAACCATGCTCTCTTCCATCCCCAGGCCTTTAATGCCATCCTCAAACATGGTCAGGCAGAAGGGGCAATTTGAGACCAACATGTTGGCACCTGTCTCGGCAGCCATGCCGACACGTTTGTTATTAATCCGTTCACCAAGATTCTCTTCGGCCAGGATCCGCCCGCCGCCTGCACCGCAGCAGAAGCCTTCGCTCTGATTCTTATCCATTTCGACGACCTTGGCTCCAGCAACATCTAGCAGAACACGTGGTTGCTCGTAGATATCATTGTAGCGCCCCAGGTAACAGGAGTCGTGATAAGTACAGTCAAAACTGTCTTTACGGAGCTTCACGCGTCCTTTTGTCACCAGTTTTTCCAGGAAGACCGTGTAGTGTTCGACCGGCAGAGTGAAGCCGAGGTCACGGTAATCTTTATTCAGGGTATTGAAACAGTGTGGGCAGGTGGTTACGATCTGCTTCACGTTGTAACTTTTGATCAGCTCAATATTCTCGGTAGCAAGGGACTGGTAGAGGTATTCGTTCCCTATCTTTCTGACCGGTTCGCCGCAGCATTTTTCCTCTTTACCGAGGATACCGACCTTGAGGCCAGCAGCCTGGCAAAGTTTAACGAAGCTGGTGGCAATTTTGATGTTACGCTTGTCAAAGGAGGCGTAACAGCCAACAAAATAGAGGATGTCGACATCAGGATCAGCGGCCAGTTCCTTAACGCCTACGGCCTCCGCCCAATCGCCACGTGAAGCATAACCAAGACCAAGCGGGTTGCCATTGACTTCAACATGCTCAGCAGCCGTCATAACTTCTTCGCCTGGGAACTCCCCTTCCATCAGAACCATATTGCGTCGCATATCAACAATCTTGTTGACGTGTTCAATCGACGCAGGACAGATCTCCTGACAGGCCAGGCATGTTGTACAGGCCCACAAAGCATCCCTGGACACCGTTTCGACAAGATTGTCACCAGGGCTATTGAAAGCGACTTCACCAATCTGGTTGACGACTTTCATAGGTGAGAGGGGCTTATCTGTACTATGCGCCGGGCAACGGTCCTGGCAGCGCTTGCACTGCGTACAGGCGTCGGTATCAAAGATATCCTTCCAGGTCATTTCCGAGACTTGAGTCACGCCAAAGGTCTCTGCAGCTTCATCTTCCAGATCGAGAGTCGTCAGCTTACCTTTAGGGCCCTGATCAACAAAGAAATAGTTGGCACTTGTGGTCAGGATATGGCGGAACTTGGTAAACGGTATCAGCATGATGAAGCCGACCACCAGGATCATATGAAACCACCATAAACCGACATGCAGGTTCTTTAAAGACTCCTCCCCCAAGGGGACCATGGCCCTGGCAAAAACCAGACCGACCGGCGACCAACTCGCCAGAGGAGACCCCAATTCTGTTACGGCCATCCTGGCCCCTTCAATAAAGAAGCCAGTGAGCAGAATGGCGAAAAGCAGGCCATGCATAATGGCATCGTCTTTTGTGGTTTCAAGTCCCTCGGGACGCACCAGGTAACGACGAACAAATAAACCGGTCAACATGACAACAGCTACCAGGCCGGCCAAGTCGAGGATCAGAGAGAAGTAGAGATAGAAAGTGCCTTTCAGGAACTTAATATCGAAGAACAAGTCTGTGAAATCCGCTTGCAGGAAAATCAGACAAGTCCCTATGAACAAAAGGAAGAAACCCCAGAAGAAGAGACCATGGGCAATGCCTGGGCCGCGAACGGTCATAACCTTGGTCTGCAGCAAGACATCTTTTAACAACCCGACAATCCGGGCTCCACTGTTGTCAGAGCGATTTAACGGTTTGCCGAGACGATAGACCTTAAGTCTCTGGATAAACCCCCAGGCAAAGACCGCTATCGCAACCAGAGTCAAGGCGTACATAGGGACTAATGTCCCCGCTCCATGACCAACATTCCAATAAATTTCACGCGTAAATTCCATAGCCGC
>JAOUDB010000493.1 GCA_029859485.1 Desulfuromonadales bacterium
CAACAGAATATCTCCCTGACAGGGAGAGAAGGAGTTACAAGATGGCTGAAGGTACGGTGAAATGGTTCAACGAAGCTAAGGGTTTTGGATTTATCGAGCAGGACAACGGTCCTGACGTTTTTGTCCACTTTTCGCAGATTCAGGGCTCGGGTTTCAAAACTCTCGGCGAAGGCGATCGCGTCAGCTTTGATGTGACCGAAGGCGATAAAGGCCCCCAGTCGTCGAACGTCGAGAAGATCTAATCCAGATCTTCTGATCCAGACAAATACAAATGGGCGTCCCTTAGCGGGGCGCCCTTTTTGTTTCGCTTAAAGTATAGTGTGAAGGACTCGGGACTTGGCTTGCAGGCAGTAGCTGGTTTTATCTTTCGCCCCCGGTCCGAAGATCGAGGGCTTTAGTGTTTTATAATGGTTGCTACCATACCTCCATTTTATAATTGTCTGCCTTAAAAAACTTATCAACGCCTAGCACTAGAAGCGCCAGTTGACAAAGACCATAGCGGGTGCAAGCTCGTCAGGGAAATTGGTGAACCATGTTTGCGTGCTTCTCATGAAGTTGATCAATCCTACTTGAACTCCTTTGTCAGTGGACGCTGCAAAATTTATAAACCCAAGTTGGAGACCATTTAATCTCTCAGCATAGTTGAATGCGGCCAGTTGCAGTCCTGTGAACTTGACCGAAGAGTAATTCGCAATCCATGCGAGGTGCGCTCCTTCATAGCTCTCTGCATAATTCGCTAACAAGCCGAGAGAAATCCCTGAACTGTCGCCGGTGGACCCGTTGGCAACACCGAGGGCTAAAGCAGTTTGGGGGTTTTCTCCCCAAATGCTAAGAGAGACACCCTTGATATGGGTGGTTTTAGCATGAATGGCGACATCAGGAATTAAGCTCAATTGGAAACCTTTGGTCTCTGCAAGCGCCCCCGTGGCAATAAAACAGCCTAATAATACAAGTGCCAATTTCTTCATCATTGTTTCTCCATTTTTTGGGTGGAAGCCCTCTGTGATTGTTGTCGTTATGGAAAGCTGTCGGTCGACATTTTTGTATGGCCGTTCCGCCTGGTATGAAAACGGCTGCATCCTTTGCGATGGCATCGGACTTTTACCTGAATTCCATAATCCAACATAATTAAGACCATGCCAAGTATACACACTCATCGATTGAGGTTAAAGAAGAAGGTTTATTCTTTGTATTTCTAAATCGTTCCGGGGTGTCAGGGGATTAGTTGAAAGACGTAATTCTTACTGATCTGGACAAATAAAGATGGCCACCCGGAGTTGAACCAGGTGGCCATTTTCGTTTACTCTGATTTTAGAGAAGCCATATCGATGGAGAAGCGGTATTTCACATCTGATTTGACCAAACGCTCATAGGCTTCGTTGACCTTTTGGATGGGAATAACCTCGACGTCGGAGGTGATGTTGTGTTCACCGCAAAAATCAAGCATCTCCTGGGTTTCCTTAATCCCGCCAATCAGAGAGCCATTGAGGTTTTTACGGCCGAAGATCAAGGCGAAAGCAGAGACGGCTAACGGCTTCTCAGGTGCGCCGACCAGGGTGATGGTACCGTCCATGGTCAGCATACCCAAGTAAACATTGATGTCGTGATCGGCCGATACGGTGTCAAGAATGAAGTCAAAGCTGCCGGCGAATTTCTTCATTTGTTCTGCATCGGTGGAGATGATGACCTCATCTGCACCAAGACGCACAGCATCGTCCTTTTTGCTCGGTGAGGTTGTAAAGACAACCACATGGGCTCCAAATGCCTTGGCGAACTTGACCCCCATGTGTCCGAGGCCACCAAGACCGACCACGCCGACCTTCTTCGCTTTGATGTCGCCCCAACGACGGATCGGTGAATAAGTTGTGATCCCAGCACACAATAGTGGCGCAACCCCGGCCAGGTTGAGGTTGCCGGGAACCTTGAGCACAAACTTCTCATCGACAACAATACTCTCTGAGTAACCACCGTAGGTCACACCGCCGAGGTGTTTGTCCGGTGAGTTGTAAGTGAAAGTTGAGTCGGGACAGAACTGTTCGACATTGGCCTGGCACGCGGGACAAGACTGGTCTGAATCGACCAAACAGCCGACCCCGACTATCTCTTCCGGCTTGAACTTCTTGACATTACTACCGACCTTGATGACCCGGCCGACAATTTCGTGACCCGGCACGCAGGGATAGGTCGTGGGCATAACGCTACTCCACTCGTTACGTGCCGTATGCAGATCAGAGTGACAAATGCCACAGAACAGTATCTCGATCTGCACATCACTTTCGATGGGCTCGCGGCGCTGGATGCTGTCGAGGGCCAGCGGTGAGGTGGCGCTGGAAGCTGAATAGGCTTTGGCTTTAAACATAGCGGTATCCTTTGCTAGGGTTCTCAAATAAAAAAAGCTGAAAGTAGTATAACTCTCGGACAATCATTTTGCATTACAGCGTGGCAGAGAAGCAATATTTCCTCTGCCTTTGATAGTTAGGAAAAAAAGCCCCACAGCTCAGGAGGGAGACTGTGGGGCAACGGGTTTCTATGGGTTTTGCTTAGGAGGTAGAACATGAAGAAATATGTTCTGATTAAAAGATTACTCTTTTGGTCAGATATGTCAACAGGAAAAATGAAATAAAATGACCACCAGGGCTGAAGCACTGGTGATAATAGCTTTGTGGCATAAACAGTTTTCTTCTCAAAAGTCTTGATTTATCGAAAAAGTTACTCTTCTCGTGAATTTCAAAGAGGC
>JAOUDB010000492.1 GCA_029859485.1 Desulfuromonadales bacterium
GTTTAAGTCCCACAGAAGCCCTTGATTTATCGTTAGAGTGCTTTTCTTGGCTTCCATGAAATGCATGATAAAAAGCCCCGACCTGCTCGCCGGTTGGGGGTGTTTCTGCAAGTATTGTTGCAAGCCATTCTGAGAAGACCTAAGGAGATTTAGAAGCGTTTCAAGAGTCCTTCCGGGTAAGCCAAAACTTTACAGCGAGTGTCGTTAAGACTCAATTGCTTTAGATTTTGATTGAAACGATCCTCTAGCAGCTGCCACCACACTCGCAGTTAGGTTCTTCCCCGGTCAGCCAACCGTTGATGATCGCGCTGGCACAGCCCACTCCTTTTTTAACCGTCAAAGCTTCAACAGGGCAGTTGATGGCGCAGGCGCCACATTCGATACAGGCGTTCAAGTCGGCAATATCTGCCTTGCTTTCTTTCATGACAAGAACCCCGTGTGGGCAAACCACGGTACAAAGATCACAACCGACGCAGCGACCCTTATCAAGCTTCAGGCTGGCAACATTTTCAATGTAGCGAGGAGTTGTCATCTTTTCTCTCTTTTCTTTTCGAGGCTATAATCCAAACAAAGGGAACACGTCTTTAAACCAAAACAGTTAAGAACTGAAATCAAAAGACCAACGCAAAGACGCTATGAAAAGCCAAGAAAGACACAAAGGGTGATTATTCTCATTCTTTTGAAGTGGTTTTCTTTGCGGGCCTTATCTACCTCCTCGCGCCTTTGCGTTAAATCCTTACAACCTTTGTGTGGGTTATAAGTTCGTTTCTTCTTAAAAAGCCCCCGCCAGCCAGCAAAGAGCGCCGACCAGAAGAGCCGCTGCCTGCGCAGGAATGGCTTGGCGCATCTCTTTCTCAACGCCCGATGGTGAAGTGAAGGTTGAGGAGCCTGTGAAGTGCATGGCGCACCAGGATGAGATTGTTGCTGTAGCGATGATCAGGGCCACTGTGTTTAGCCATCCCAGGGTGTCAGCAAAGATAAGGGAGGCCGCAAGCCCGATTGCGAGGCCGGTTATTGCGCCTTTTTTAGCGAAGGCACGCCCGGGAACCCAAGGCAGCAGTAGGGGAGTAACCACCGCACCGGTCAGAAGGGCCATCATCCCTGCTGCAACGGCAGCGCCGCCGCGTGACCATGCTGCTGAAAGGGAAAAAATTTCAGGGCCTATGCCGCCGACAAGAAACAGGGCAACAATACTGTAGAGAATGTGCTTCCACATGTGAACCAGCTCTACAGGCGTCAGGACCAGGCGGTCGACCAGGCCAAAGGTGACCCGCCGCATCTGCGGTGAGGCTTTGTTTCCCTTATCGATAAACTCTGGCAGGTCGCTGCTGCGGACCGGGCCATAAAGAACCTTGAAACCGCAGGCTTTGGCGACTTCGTGGGCAGCAACCCCCGGGGCGCCAAGCTGCGGGAGGATCAGGGTGCGATGATTGACGAGGTCCTGTAGCTTAGCTCTTTCAACCTGACGCACAATTTCGTCTGTGCTGAAAGTCCCTTTGCCGGCGGCACACCAGACGTTGATGCCTTTGGTGTCAATGACCAGTATCCAGGCGTCGTGGCCGTACATGTCGCGGCGGAGGATGTCGAAGGTCATCTTGTAGTTGGCGGTCACCAGGACCGGGCTGTCGCCTGAAGGGGTGCCTATGGCGTAGAGCCCCGGTGCGATACTGTAGCGCGTTCGCCCGAAACCCCAGCGCATCTGCCAACGGCCAGCAATGTCTGTTGCGGTGAGGCGTGTTGCAACTTTAGGAATCTGCTGCCCTGGTGCAGTTGTCCAGTCGCAAACGAAAGGCCAGAGCTTGTAGCCTGGCCGGTCGTCGGCAACCTCGGCACAACTGGGTTCGGAGCTTTGTACCGGTGTACAACACTCTGTGCCATCCTTATTTGTCGGGCAGCAGGACGTTTCCGGCTCAGGTTGTGGGCAGCAATCGTTTTTACTCATTACTTTACGGGCAGGTTGCGACCTCCGCACTCCTTGAGTTTAGCGTGAGCGTGACGCAGCATGCGTTCCGTGGTCTCCCAATTGACGCACTTGTCAGTAATTGAAACACCATAAGCCAGATCCTCGAGTTTGTCGGCCATCTTCTGATTGCCTTCTTCGAGGAAGCTCTCGATCATCAGTGAGCCGATCTGACCGTTGCCGGCCGCAACCTGATCAATAACATCATTCATGACGCCTTCCTGCCGGGTATGGTCTTTGTAGGAGTTGGCGTGGCTGCAGTCGACCATGATGGACGTCTCGATCTTCGACTTCGCCAATTTTTCCATAACCTGGGCGATGTCGGCGGATTTGTAGTTGGGCTTATCGTTGCCGCCGCGCAGCACCATGTGGACATCAGTGTTGCCGGTGGTTTTTACGATGGAGATGCGACCCTCACGGTTAATGCCGAGAAAACTGTGCGAGTGGCATGCCGCGCCCATGGCATCGATAGCAATCTGCAGGTTGCCATCGGTGCCGTTCTTGAACCCGACCGGGAAGGAGAGACCACTCGACATTTCACGGTGAGTCTGGCTTTCGGTGGTGCGAGCGCCGATGGCGCCCCAGCTGATCGTGTCAGCCATATATTGTGGAGTGATCGGATCGAGCATCTCCGTGGCGACCGGCAGTCCCCTGTCGGTGATGTCGAGCATCAACCGGCGGGCGATACCGAGACCTTTTGAAATCTGGTGCGACTCGTCAAGGTCCGGATCGTTGATCAGACCTTTCCAGCCGATGGTGGTGCGGGGTTTTTCAAAG
>JAOUDB010000494.1 GCA_029859485.1 Desulfuromonadales bacterium
ATATAATAACAATTTACTTTAAATATCGGGAAGGTAAATGTTTGAGCCTGTCTCTTTCCGATAGAGCTCTCGCTCCGGGAATCTCAGGAACCTTTGCGGTCCGAATGATGTATGGCCCTTAGAGCCATAAAGAAATCGCAAGAAGAAACGACAAGGGCGTCGCGGGGAAGTAAAGAAGCTATGTTTTGGAAAAATCTCGGTTATTTACTAAGATGAATCAAATGATAAACAAACCCGCAGGTCTGAAAGGTTACGAGGTCGCAATGTGGATGTAGCTGTAGTCGGTGGTGGTGCGGCAGGTTTTTTTGCGGCTATCAATGTTAAGGAAAATTATCCGGACGCTGAGGTGACCATCTTTGAGAAATCAAAGGAGCTCCTCTCCAAGGTTAAAGTCTCCGGTGGTGGTCGCTGCAATCTCACCAACGACTTCGCGGGTAATGCAGAACTCTCCGAGGCTTATCCCAGGGGAGGAAAAGCGTTAAAAAGAGCGTTCTACCGTTTCGATAATAAAGATACGATGAAATGGTTTGAGTCTCGCGGCGTCGCTTTGGTTGTCGAGGAAGATGGCTGTGTTTTTCCCCGCTCGCAAAATTCTCAAAGCGTCATTGACTGCTTCCTGGAGCTAACCCGTGAATTGGGAATTGCGGTTGAACCGGGTAGAGGTGTAAAAGCTATCAATGAAGTCAGTGGCAAATTGCGCCTGACCTTTATTGGGGAAAAATCGCCAGCCCGGAGCTTTGACAAGGTGATCGTGGCCAGCGGCGGTTCTCCTCGCAGGGACGGTTTGCTGTGGCTGGAAAAGTTACATCATAAAATTGAAGATCCTGTTCCCTCCTTGTTCACCTTTAAAATGCCTGATGAAGAGGTTGCCGAATTGATGGGGGTTGTGGTTGAAAAGACCCTTGTCAGCATCCAGGGCACCAAACTCAAAAGCGATGGCCCGATCCTGTTCACTCATTGGGGGATGAGCGGTCCGGCAATCTTGAAACTTTCGGCGTTTGGCGCGAGGTTTCTGAACGAGGTCGGTTACCTGTTCAGAGTCCAGGTCAACTGGACTAACGTGCGTAATTATGATGAGGTCTTTGCCCAACTTCAAGGGCTCTGCGACGCGCATGGGAAAAAGATCTTGTCCAACGTCAGGCCCTTTGCCTTACCTGAACGGTTATGGCTTCACCTGATCGAAAAAAGTGGCTTGCCGCCTGCAAAAAAGTGGGGAGAATTGGGCAAGAGCGGAGTGAACTGTCTCGCTCGTGTGCTGACTAATGATGTCTATGATGTTAATGGCCGAACCCATTTCCGGGAAGAGTTTGTGACCTGCGGAGGGGTGAGCCTGGAGAGTATCGACTTCAAGACGATGCAGAGCAAGGTGTGTAAAAACCTCTATTTTGCAGGAGAGGTCATGGATATAGACGGTATCACTGGTGGCTATAATTTTCAGGCGGCCTGGACCACTGCGTTTATAGCGGCCAAGTTAAACTAATCACCTCAGCTCTAAGCATCAGAGGCACTATAGACATTCCCACTGTAACGTCACTAATCCTTCCTCTTTGCAGTTGTTTAATTAGGTGGTTGAAGTATCGATTCAAAACAGCTACTCTCCGAACCTCTTTTTTGCGAGTAACCCCTTCCAATTATCGAGAGCAACATGCAAGACACCCTTGATTCCGCGATAACGGCTTTTGTCTCTGAAGAAGAGCAGCGACTCGTCGCGATTTGTGCGGCGGCAGACCGTTACGGACGGGAGCGCAAGGAACAATTACGCGGCCATCATCAAAAAATACGGGTTTTAAAAGCCGAGCGCCTCAACAGCAACAATCCCCGCGAAATAGATAAGATAACGTTCGAGATAGAGAACCTTTCCCAGTACGATCCAGCTAAATACCTTATTCCCTTTGAGCAGATGGGGTCGCCTTATCTGGCCGGCATCGCGATTTGCGACGACGACCCCAAAATCGGGCGCAGGCATATTCTTCTCGGCAAGCAGAGCTTGATGGTCGGTTCAAAGGTGATGGTCACCGACTGGCGAAAAGCCCAGATCTCCAAACTTTATTACGAATGGGAGGAGGGGGAAGAGTACGAAGACGATATCGGCGACCGGGAGCGCAGCGGAACGATTGAAAAGAAGATTGCCTATGGCATTTCCAGGCGCGAGCTGCTTTCCCTGCAGACCGGGTCCGGCACATTCGAAAAACGAGACGGTGATTGGGGTGAACCAGCGCAGCAAAACTCCAGCGTGGCTAAAAAGGAGATCAGCGGTGATCACCGCATGGTCGATATTGTTTCCCTGATTACACCGGAGCAGTTCGCACTGATCACCCGCAAGAATGAAGGCTGCCTCTATCTGACCGGTGGTGCAGGTTGTGGTAAAACGACGGTGGCTTTGCATCGGCTTTCTTTCCTGATCTTCAACCAGCCAGAACGTTTCCGGGCGCAACGCTGCCTGGTTGTGATGTTTAACAAGTCGCTGCGCAACTATGTCAAGAAGACCTCGGTCGATCTACTGACCAATCAACTGCCGGTTGAGACTTTCCATTCCTGGGCGGTCAAAGCGATGCGCTCCCTTGGTGTCAAGGTAAGCTTTACCACTACAGGTGAGGGTGGGCTCGCCACCTTGAAAAAAAGCTCTGGTATCTATGCCGCTCTACTTGATTATGTAAAGACTCCTGGCCCGCACTCTCTTCTCGAAGACCTTGGCGCGTTTTATGCCGACTCGACCTTGTGGCACCGACACCTGG
>JAOUDB010000495.1 GCA_029859485.1 Desulfuromonadales bacterium
GAGGGTCGCCCCGGTGATATATGATGCTTCTGGACCGGCAAGGAACGCAACCAGGGCCGCCACCTCGTGTGGTTGGCCGTAACGGCCGAGAGCGGTGAGACCACGCATGAAGTCTGAGTTCTCCCCATCCTCCGGATTCATGACGGTGGCAATCGGACCCGGCTGAACGACATTCACCAGGATGTTTCTGGCCGCCAGGTCTTTGGCCCAGCTGCGGGTGAGGCCTGCAACGGCAAACTTGCTGGCGTTATAAACGCTGAGGCCGGCGGTTGTGGCGCGTTCGCCGAGGACGCTGCCGATATTGATTATGCGGCCGCCGTCGGGCATTGACTTGAGTACCGCTTGAGTCGTCGTAAAGAGGGCGTCGACGTTAATCGACATAATGCGGCGGTAATCCTCGTATTTGATTTCACCGATCATCCCACCTCCGAACATGCCTGCATTGTTGACCAGAATTGCGATGTCACCGAGGTCATTGACGATCTGATCGACGACTTGCGGCAGAGACTCCGGCTTGGCAGCATCGGCCTTGTAAGCACGGGCTTCAATGCTCAGCCCCTCGAGTCTGCTGACCTCTTCTTCCGCCGATTCGGCTGATGAGCTGTAAGTAATGGCAATACTCGCTCCGGCATCAGCCAGTCGATATGCTGATGCGGCTCCAATACCGCGGGTGCCGCCCGTCACTAGGGCCGTCTTTCCATGCAGTGTCTTCATCGTTTACTCCTTTGCTAATTTTTCTAAAGTGTCTTCCATCAGTCTAAACCCGTTGCTTAACAGTTCAACTTGTTAAGATCAGATAAGTATTGATAAGATTGGTGTCACTCAGAATTGAGTGTCACCAATCTCAAGCGTGATTCCGTAGGTTGAATAGCCCCTAACGTCCTGGTCACTACTGAGCTAGATGATAGTTCTTATAAACCACGACATATGAGACGAAAACGCCCGAACGAGCTTCTTATTGATAGAGACATTTAGGAACACAAAACTATGGCCAACTGGGTTCGATCCTTGGTGGCCTTTTCTTATTTATCAGGCATTCTGCCACCGGGCCTGCGATGGCTTTCCTCTACACTTTCAAACCATATGGGACAACATGCAATACCATTCCGATGATCTCTGTGGTCAACCATTAATTTGCGGAAAATTCGACTGAAACGCCGGTCCAGGTCCGGTCCGGAGGGGAAATTTAGGGGCTACCCAGGGAGTGCTACTGAGGGGGCGCTGCAAAGGGAAAGGCCGAGGTGGGAGCCCCGGCCTTTGGAATTTAATCTAATGGATTATTAGAAACTATAGCGCACACCTAGCATCGCGTTGTGGGTGCCGTATTCAACTTCAAGATCATCGAAATCACCATCATCTGTATCGAAGTATCGATATTGGACGTCAATTTTCGTTTGCGGATTTATAACAAAGGCAACACCTACGGCAACTTGATAGGCAAAAACATTATCATCTTCGCTGCCTAGCTCATCGAAATCACCTTCAACATTCGCGTAACCAATGCCAGCGCCTATGAAAGGACAGATCGTTTCTTTTGGCATAAAATCATAATAGCCATTTACCATCAAAGAAATAGTCGAAATATCACCATTATTTGATCCAGATCCTAAATCTGAGTCAAAATCATCCACGTCACTCGTTCTGTACCCAAATTCAACCTCACCACGAAGTCCATTTTCGTAAGCGTTGCCAATCGCAGCAGTAATTCCAAAACCAGTATCAAATGAAATTTCAGCTTCGTCACCGAAATCATCTTTAGTGTCCGAATCCTCAACCCATACCGCACCCACGTTGCCTGAGACATATGGTGCAGCGAACGCATCAGACACACCCAACCCGATGAACATCGTCAGTGCCAACAGAAAAAGGAACTGCTTCTTCATGAAATCCTCCCCTGATGAGTGGAAATACATCGTCGCTCCATTGTGACGATGCAAATTGACATCTTCAACTTTAAAAAAAATAACGGGTTAATTCCAGATGTCAAGAAGAGACTAAGAGGAGACTGTCAGTGCCAACCTAGCCCCAGAACGCCAGCCCCGGACATGCCCCGGAACCCAAACCCCGGACCGGCCATGCTATAGCTGGAAAGGGATATCTCTGGAGACAGGAGAAACGGCAACCGAACGGCGACCAGCGGACCGGATGGGGACCGCAGAGCGAAAACACAAAGGCCGCCTCGTTTGAGACGGCCTTTCTATAGATGGTCGGGGCGAGAGGATTTGAACCCCCGGCCCCCTGCTCCCGAAGCAGGCAGCTAAACATTCCTATAAGTCACGACTTATGAGAAGAAAACCGGCTTCTTTTTGATAAAGATATTCAGCAAGCTGTTTAATCCACAAAATTATGGCCACCAGGTGACGATCCTTGTTGGCATGGTTGGTTGTCTCCTCTCTTTATGTATTTGAGGCGACAACTATGCAGGGGGCATTTTCGTCAATCGGAGCCACCCTAAACAATGCAGGAGGACTTTTAGGAAAGCTCTCCTCTTTACTGTCGAACGCTATATCTCTCACAAGGCTATTCTTAAATATCAGGATTTATGGGAAAAATACAAAGCAACGGGGAGCTCAAAGAAATGCTTGCCTTCATTTGAACAATCGCAACCGGCAAATTTTAGAGATATTCCCGGATCGCTTCCGCCAACTGTTCCGGGGTTTCCTCGTAGAGGAAACGGTAGCGGACCTTGCCCTGTTTGTCGTGGAGAAAGACGGTGGTCGTGTGATTGAT
>JAOUDB010000496.1 GCA_029859485.1 Desulfuromonadales bacterium
TCGACTTGTTAAGGTGGAATGCGATGCTGTTGAGCATGCGCAGCTGTTCACTGTTATAGCCGAAGCCGGTACGGAAGAGCAATTGGTCACGATCCTTGTTGGCGAGCATGATCATGCCGCGGTCGAAGTCGAGCCGTTTCTTGAGGACCTGAATGACGTTGGCGAGAATCTCGTCGACTTCGGTCGGGGCACTGATCGCCTGGCCGATTTCGTTGTTCATCAGGGAATTGCTGTAGTTGATGTTCATCTGTTCGATCAGCTTTTCACTTGAATCGAAGAGGTTGTCGAGGCTGCGGCGCAGTTCCCTGTTCTCCTTGGTGCGTGCCGTGTAGGAGAGGGCGGCGATCGTGGCTAGTGAAGCTGGTATCAGGGTCTGTGCCGCCAATGCCGGGTTCCAGAAGGTTGCTGCACCACAGGCGCCTGCCAGTGTAAATGCTGAGATGTCACGGGTTTTGCTCCACAGGTCGGCTGCCGAGCGCTTCCAGCTGATCACGTAACGGCAATGCTGGCCGCCGTCAAAGAGGCATTCGGGATGTTCGATGATTGGCATCTTGTCGTTGAACATCATACAAATGGCTTCGAAGAAGCCCATGCGGTTTTCGCATTGGAAAACTTTTTCATCGATCCCGGGGTAGGGTGTGACCACGACTTCAACGCTATTGTCGCTAATGCGTTTGGATTGATATTGAGCGGAACGGGTGAACTTGCTGGCAGCGTTGCGAATCAAGCCGAAGGCGTGTGCCGGGCCGACCAGACCGAGGATATATTGGCGCATGGCCCCTATGGCTTCCGGCGAAGCAGAATAACGACCAGCATCGCGCGCGACTTGAGGGTTCCCTGTAACTTCGACGGCTTTTGCATAAAAACGGTCGATCTGTGACTGGGTGAACCAGTGGGACTGGTCCGCGACCTCATAGCCTTGCATGCCCGCATATTCCAGTGCTAAGGAGGTATCGATATCAGGATGCTTCTTCTTCAACAGTTTAACGTACGTATCGATGATACGGCTGTTGTAAATCAGGTCCTTTGATAGTTTCGGCGTCATGATGTCGATTCTTCCTTGCTTCTGTTTATGCGCTTGAAATAATTGTCGCAAAACTCGAAATAGGGGTCAAGGTGCCCACAGTTGAGCACCCAGAGATTGTATTGTTTCTCAATATCAATTGACTGGCTTGCCGCATAGCCTTGCGGGTAGCTTAATATCGGCACCTCGTCATGCGGGTACTTGGCGGCCAACATGGAAATCGCCGTAAAAAAAGCCTCGCGAGGCAAAACTTTGTTGTCAAGAACGATCACCGTGATGGCGTTGGTCAGGTTGGAGAGGTTCAGCCCGATCTCCGTACGCAGGAGCATGAAGAGCGCAATGGTTGTGCCCTCTTTCTGCAGTGCAAATAAAGATTGCTCGCGTTGAAAACCGGCCTTTTTATAGCTCTCCTGCAGCGAAGAATCTTGTTGGCTAGCAATTTTGAGGTCCATCCCCTGCAGCATCAGCCCTCCGGATTTGTTCTGGTAAAATGCCTCCAGATCAAGCAGGTCTTCTTCTTTTGCCGGCGTCAGCTCCCAAGCCCCTCCATCGCGCCACTTGAGATCATATTCCTTGCGATAGTGGAAGTAGTCAAATGTGTCAACGGAGCAGTGGGAAGGGTCGTCGTAATGTTTGGCGACTCCACCGAAGATGCGTTGCGGAAACCTGTTCTCCGGTCGGAAGAAGCACATGACGTAATCCATGTGTGCTGAATAGAGCGCCTGGGCTTCGTTGACGGCTTCACCGACCAGTTGTAGCGTCTCCATGCCTGCCTTGCGCGAATGGGTGCGGTCGGCAGCGTGATGGTGGATCAGCCAGGAGTTGTTGAACTGACGGAGCATCGCCATGTGGCCGACGATCCTGCTGTTCTCCTGGTAAATGAAGTGGCGGGCGATCTCCGGGGCAGAATCGTAGAGTTTGCTGTAAGTCTCCTTGAACTCTTCCCTGTAGTCCTTTAATGATAGATACTTCTGCGGGTAGATAAAGCCGCTGGAGAAAAAGAACTCCCAGAGCTGCTCAAGGTCGATCTTCGGACAAACACCTTTGCTGCGGTCGTCGGCGCGGTGCAACAGTGACAGGAGTCGGGTATGGTCGGAGACTTCCATGTCAAGGATGGCCAGGCCACAGCGTAAGGGCGCGTCTTCGTCAGAATCATCGAGACTCTGGCAATAGACGACCTGTGCCTGGCAGGCCAGACTGAAAGAATCTGCGAGGCGCAACTCGAGTTTTTCCAGGAGCATACCCGGCAAGAGTTGTGCTTCCTGAGGTGCCTCTGCTACAGCCATGCCGCCACCTGAGAGATCAGTTACATCGAGTCGAATCAAGTCCTTTGTCAGTGGATGAATAAAAACAGCTTCCGGGGCCGGGCGAAGAGCCAGGCGGCGATTGCGATGTTTCTTTGCCGGGAAACGGCTTTGCTGGGCAAGAGATGGTTCCACCACGACCGTATGTTGGTCACGTTTGCCGTGACTGCGCAATAGCTGGCCTGGAGTTGAAAGCAGTGTCTGCCCTGCCTGGGTGAAGATCACGGTGAGCGGCTCTTCCTGCTTCAGCCACTGAAAGGTTTGAGGCGGTTTCGCTTGTAGCTCCAGGCGAAAAGCCGCTGCGCTGAAGTCTTCCAGGGTGCCGGAGAAACTGGCTCCGCTTTGTATAACGTTGACTACGATATCAGAGCAGAAGTGTCTTCTGATTCGGCGGGAAG
>JAOUDB010000497.1 GCA_029859485.1 Desulfuromonadales bacterium
GGTTATGGAAGATGCTAACCCGCAGGACGCTATTGCAGGTAATCTGCCTGCCGGTGGCCAACTCCTTTATGAGCGTCGGGTTGATCCTCGCTCTGGAGCGGTTTCCGAGAGCCCTCTTATAGTCGAGGACAAAACAGTTCTGACAGGTGATCTTCTCTCCAATGCTCAGGTTCGTATCGACACCCGCTTCAACGATCCTTATGTTGCCATCGACTTTAACTCGGTGGGCGCGAAACGCTTTGATCAGATTACCGGTGCCAATGTCGGCAAACGCATGGCGATCGTCCTGGACGACACGGTTTATTCCGCTCCAGTTATCCGCGAGCGGATTTCCGGTGGCAGTGCTCAGGTCAGCGGCAGCTTCACCGAGCAGGAAGCCACGGATCTGGCGATCGTTCTGCGCGCTGGCTCCCTGCCTGCACCGGTTGACATCCTTGAAAACCGCACCGTCGGACCGTCTTTGGGTCAGGATTCAATCGACCAGGGGATGCGCTCGGTTCTGATCGGCTTCGTTCTGGTCGTCGTCGCCATGTTGGTTTATTACAAATTCTCCGGTCTCGTTGCCAATACTGTCCTGATGTTGAATCTTGTGTTCATCATGGCCATGTTGTCGATCTTTGGTGCAACCCTGACGCTGCCCGGAATCGCCGGTATCGTTTTGACCGTCGGTATGGCGGTTGATGCCAACGTCCTTATTTTCGAGCGGATTCGGGAAGAGCTGCGTCTGGGTAGAACACCCCGTGCTGCTCTGGAAGCCGGTTTCGAAAAAGCGAAACTGACGATTATCGATGCCAATGTAACAACCCTGATTGCTGCACTGGTCCTGTTCCAGTTCGGCACCGGTCCGGTTAAAGGTTTTGCCGTCACTTTGTCGGTCGGCATCATTTCGTCACTCTTTACCGCAGTTGTGGTTTCGCGACTGATTTTCGATCTTTACCTGTCGCGCAGTAAAGTTGATCGCCTGAGTATCTAGGAGCTCTCAATGCAGATTATCAAGCATGATATAAATATCGATTTTGTCGGTAAGCGGAAACTGGCCATGATCATCTCTGGCGTTGTTATCCTGCTCGGACTGGCATCCCTGGTCATTAATGGTGGCCCGAATTACGGCATCGATTTTGTCGGTGGAACCCTGGTTCAGGTCAAATTCACTGAAAACACTGATGCGGGCAAGATTAAGGACAGCTTGTCGACCCTGGACCTCGGCTCGGTCGTCGTCCAGCATTTTGGCGATGATGCCAATGAGTACCTGGTTCGTGTCCAGGAGAGCGCTAATAACAAGGAACTCTCCAAGCTGATCTCCGGAAGCCTGGAGTCGAGCTACGGTGCCGGGAAGGTCGAGATCCGCCGGGTTGAAATGGTTGGTCCCCAGGTCGGTAAGGACTTGCGTCAGAAAGGGTTGCTGTCGATCCTCTATGCGATGATCGGGATTCTGATCTATATCTCCTGGCGTTTTGAACTGCGTTTTGCAATCGGTGCTATTATCGCTCTGTTGCACGACGTAATGATTACCCTGGGAGCCTTCTCGCTCAGCGGTCGGGAAATTGACCTGCCGATTATTGCAGCATTCCTGGCGATTATCGGTTATTCCCTGAATGATACGATCATTGTTTATGACCGAATCCGGGAAAATTATGGCAAGCACCAGAAGAAGGGGTTCACTGCGGTTGTTAACAGCTCCATTAATGAGACCCTGTCGAGAACCATCCTGACTTCAGGAACGACCATGCTGGTTGTTCTTGCGCTCTTTGTGTTCGGCGGTGGCGTTATTCACAATTTTGCATTCGCTCTCCTTATCGGTATTCTGGTCGGTACTTATTCCTCGATCTTTGTTGCCAGCCCGGTTTTGATCTTCTGGGATGATTATCGTTCTGGTGGTCAGAAGAAAGTTGCTGCAGAAGGGGGTGCTCGATGAAAAAAGAAACTCTGCTTATTGTTGTTGTCACTTTGGTCGCCGGCTTCATTATCGGTTTGATGTTTGGGCAGAATGATTCCGGAACAAAGACTTTGGCTCCCGCGGGAGCTCCGACCGGTCCTATGCCAACGGTTAACCTGCAACAGAAACTCGGTGAACTGAAAAATATTGTTGCTAATGACCCTGCCAACTTTCAGGCCTGGGTCGCACTTGGCAACGAATATTTTGATAGCAACCAGTTTATGGATGCGATTGAGGCCTATGATAAGGCTCTTGCCATCAAACCGGATTCACCGAATGTTCTCACTGATCAGGGTGTCATGTTCAAGCGTTTGGGCTGGTTTGATCGGGCTATTGGCAACTTCACCAAAGCCAATCAGGTTGACCCGTCTCACGCTACGAGCTTATATAACCTTGGCATTGTTTATCGCTATGATCTTCAGGACTTTCCAAAAGCCGAAGAGGCATGGACGAAGTTCCTTGAAATCAGCCCGACTGGGCCGGGGTCTGATCGGGTCCGACAGGATCTTGAGTTTTTGAGAAGCCATCCACAGGTTGAGAAGTAACAAAACATGATCATCGGGCCGGAGCTTGCTTCCGGCCCGATTTTTTTTGCATACTGTTACGGAACAAACATCTTCGTTCACTGTTTTTGTTTGTATCAGAAGATGGGTCTTAATCACTGAAGCTTGCTTCGGCGGATCGTTAATTGTTTACCACCCGTTCGCTTCGCTCTCTCGAGTCACAGAGGCCACAGAGAGAAGCAATAATAATCTCTGATTGTCTCTGTGCCCTCTATGACTCTGT
>JAOUDB010000072.1 GCA_029859485.1 Desulfuromonadales bacterium
TGAAATGCGGAACATTCCCATTTTTTAGAGGGTCTTTTGGCAGAATCAATAAATGGGAAAATAGGGTAGGTAGCTGAAATCCCTAAATTCCCATTTCCCAACTTTTCGAGTTTCTACAATTTTAATGTAAGACCTCGGTAAAGTCTGGAATTTTTCGAAAAGTCTGGAAACTCTCGCAAGCCTGTTTTTATTTAAGTTAATACTGAACGAACCAAAAGGCCCTTGCTATCGAAGCGGGGTCTTTTGTTGTTGGAGTAAGAAAAATACAAGTGATAACAGGGTTTTGTTGAAGATAGGGCAATATGAGCTATGTTTTAAATGGGTGTGTTTTGTTTTTGCGATATCCATGCTGAAATTATGCTGGGAGCAAATGAAGGAATAACTGGAACCGAGGGGAGTGCAAATGGGTAAATACAAAAAGAATGCTGCTACATCTAAAGTTAAAATCCAGCGAATCGGTCGAGACGGTTCTCTACATAGAATCACCCCGATTGTCGATGAGTCCGGAAATGTTATAGATCACGTTGTGAAGCCACTTATGGTCGAATTCAGGGCGGGGGATGTTTTCCAGACAATTGTGGGGGCCTCATTCCTGGCAATCCCTGCTGCGTACACCGAGGAGACTTAGCTCTTAACTTTATGAATCTTCACTTTAAAAAATATTTTGTCCGCGGCTTGCTCACGATCATCCCGCTTGGAGTGACCTGGTGGATATTGAGTTTTTTGTTCCGGAAACTGGTACAGTTTGGCCTGCCTTTTATAGAAATTCTTTCACGCAACATCAATGATGAAACCCCAGGCCTGGCGAAATTGATGCTGATGCCCTGGTTTGATAATTTGTTAGCGGCCGCGATTGTGGTTACAGGGATATATCTTTTAGGTTGGGCAACAACACGCGTCGTCGGTCTGCAATTATTAAACTTCCTGGACCGATTTATTGAGAAACTTCCCTTGGCCAAGTCAATCTATAGCTCTGTTAAAACGCTGATTGGAGTATTGCAGACAAAGCCGGAGAATGTTGAGCGTGTCGTACTCATCGACTTTCCTCATACTGAAATGAAAGCTGTTGGCTTAGTCACGCAAACGCTGGTAGACGAGTCTACCGGCGAGCAACTCGCGGTTGTTTACGTACCAACCACTCCTAACCCTACCAATGGCTACCTGGAAATTGTGCCGATAGGTTCGCTTGTTACAACAGATTGGACCATGGAGGAGGCCATGAATTTTATTGTCTCCGGCGGGGCGGTCGCACCCAAAGATATCCCGTTCAGTAAAAGGGATTAACCTTTATCGAAAGGACTTATGATTCCAGTTGCAGTGACGAATGTTTTGGCCGGCATCAAGGAGTATTTATCTCTTTGACCTTAATTTCCAGACAGAATTTTTTGCGGACCTTGAAAACTTTGGAATAATCGGTGAATCATTCATCTCGTTTGCTGATTGTCATATCGAGTAGATCTAAATCTCTCAACAACTGAGTTTCTTTAGTGGGGCTTTGATCCTTGTATCGCTTTACAGGCGGCTTTTTAAACCTCTCCAAATTGTAATGATAAAAGTTCCCATTTATTTAGCCCGAAATGCGGAAACTTACCGTTTGTTTAGAAGTATTTTGCCCAAAACAATTAATGGGAACATAAGCATTACTAACATTTACGTAATGTTCCCATTTCCCAACTTTTCGAGTTTCTACATGTGTATGTAGAAGCACGGAATCAATGGGAATTTGCTGAAAAAGTGGGAAGTTTCCGCAAACTAGGATTTTGTTAGACGAAATTATATACGTCAAAGCCCTCCAAACTGGAGGGCTTTTTTGTTTCTAGTATGAATATCCAACTGATTTTGAACAAGTTTATTCATTTCTCTCTTCAAACATAAACCGATAGGCTCGCTTGTTACTACAGATTGGATCATGGAGGAGGCCTTGAATTTTACTCCGGGATGTCTCTGGTTTGTTCTCTCTATCTCTGTCTTTCAGAACATCCAAGAGGGCATATTGACATTCCTAAAGAGCAGATTAACATTAGTTAAAACTTTACTTTGATTCCTTTAGCTGCATGGGGAATTTGTTTGATAATCGCCCCAAAGCAGGCAAGGGCAGGGTTGTCAGGAAGTTCTGGTTTTGCCTGCGACCCTTTTCATTTCTTCAAGTTGATGATCTCATTAAATAGTTTCTGACTGCAAAAGAAAGTCAATCGAAAGGAGTAATGTTCTATGGATGTTTCAAGGAGAAACTTCCTGAAAGGGTCTGGCCTCGCCGCCGGCTCCCTGGCCTTGACGGGGAAGGTGGCACAGTCTGGTGAAATCGCTGCGGAGATGCGCACCAAGGGACTGCAAGTCTCAACTACCGTCTGCCCTTATTGTGCGGTCGGCTGCGGTATGATCGTGCATACCAAGGACGGCAAGATTGTTAACATCGAAGGCGACACAGAGCACCCGATCAATCAGGGCGCGCTCTGCTCCAAGGGGAGTGCGCTCTTCCAGGTGGCCAACAACGAGCACCGCTTGAGCAAGGTTCAGTACCGGGCTCCAAACAGCGATAAATGGGAGGAGAAGTCCTGGGACTGGGCCATGGACCGGATTGCGAAATTGATGAAAGAAACCCGCGATCGCAACTTCGTCAAGCAGGAAACGATCGATGGTGCAACCTATACTGTCAATCGCAACGAAGGGATGGCGATGCTTGGAGGGGCGGCCCTCGACAACGAGGAATGCTACCTGCTCAGCAAGTTTGCCCGTGCCATGGGAGTGGGCTACCTTGAACACCAGGCCCGAATATGACACAGCGCCACGGTTGCCGGTCTGGCAGCCTCGTTCGGTCGTGGGGCAATGACCAACCATTGGATCGATATCCAGCACGCCGATGTCATCATGTGCATCGGTTCAAACCCGGCAGAGAATCACCCGATTTCTTTCCACTGGGTCGAAAAAGCCATGGACAACGGCGGCAAGCTGATTTCCGTCGATCCTCGTTATACCCGGACCTCCTCCAAGTCCGACATCTATGCCCAGCTTCGGCCAGGCACGGATATCGCTTTCATAGGCGGACTGATCAATTACGCCCTGCAGAACAACTCGATCCACAGTGAGTACGTGGTCAACTACACCAATGCGGCTTTTCTGGTCGACGAGAAGTTCGCCTTCAACGACGGCCTGTTCTCCGGCTATGATCGGGGGAACACCAGTTACGACAACAGCTCCTGGGCTTACCAAATGGGCAAGGACGGTCTTCCGATCCGCGACAACAGCCTGGAGCATCCGCAAAGTGTTTATCAATTGCTCAAGCGACAGTATGCCCGTTACACCGCGGAGAAGGTTTGCGAGATCACCGGGACCGCGATCCAGGA
This sequence comes from Desulfuromonadales bacterium, assembly GCA_029859485.1. Lineage (GTDB taxonomy): Bacteria > Desulfobacterota > Desulfuromonadia > Desulfuromonadales > BM103 > M0040. The sequence goes on from JAOUDB010000072.1 coordinate 3,345, forward strand.
TTATCTGAATGTTGCACGTACTTTCTGCAGCACCGGTCGAGTGGGCAAAGCCGCGACCATCATGTATGCCATGGGCACGACACAGCACACCGTCGGCACCCAGAACGTCCGCTCCTATTCCATCCTGCAGCTGCTGCTTGGCAACATCGGTATAGCCGGCGGCGGCATCAATGCCCTACGTGGCGAATCGAACGTTCAGGGATCAACCGACTACGCACTCCTCTTCGACAGTCTCCCCGGCTATCTCAAGTGCCCGACCTACGACAACCGGGACCTGGCGGCCTACAACGACAAGTGGACACCGAAGACGAAAGACCCTAAAAGTGCGAACTGGTGGAGCAACACTCCGAAGTACATAACCAGCCTGCTCAAAGCGTATTGGGGGGATGCCGCAACAGTAGAAAATGATTTCTGCTACGACTACCTGCCGAAGCGCAGCGGCAACTATTCGTTTCTCAAGCTCATGGAGCGATTGCAAGGCGGCGGCTTCGAAGGCCTGGTCCTGATGGGAACCAACCCGATTGTCGGTGGCCCTGATGTGCGCTCCATTGCCCTCGGTCTCGACAATCTCAATTGGATGGTCGCCGCCGATCTCTGGGAGACCGAAACCTCGGTTTTCTGGAAACGTCCGGGGGTCGACCCGGGCAAGATCGATACCGAGGTCTTCCTGCTGCCGGCGGCGTCTTCCGTGGAGAAATCAGGAAGTATTTCCAACTCCGGACGCTGGGCGCAATGGCGTTACAAGGCGGTCGATCCACCCGGTGATGCCGAAGGCGATGCGTTCATCGTTGACCAATGGGTCAAGCAACTGAAGAAGCTCTATGCCAAGGAGGGGGTTTTCCCGGATCCGATCGTTGACCTGGCTTGGGACTATGGTGACGGTCACGAGCCGGATATCGACATGGTTGCTCGCGAATGCAACGGCCAGTTTACCCGCGATATCGAAATAGACGGCAAAACGTTCAAACAGGGTCAGCAGGTTCCGAGTTTCGCCTCCCTGAAGGCGGACGGCTCAACGCTCTGCGGCAACTGGATTTATTGCGGCTCTTATCCGGAAGAGGGCAACATGATGCAGCGTCGCGGCACTGAGGATCCAGGCGGGATGGGAAGCTATCATGAGTGGGCCTGGTCCTGGCCGGTCAACCGGAGGATTGTCTATAACCGCGCCTCCGTCGACCTGAACGGCAGGCCCTGGAACCCGCAGAAGCCCGTCATCAGTTGGAATGCCATTACCCGGAAGTGGGACGGGGACGTGCCCGACGGAGCCTGGCCGCCCATGAGCGAAGACGGCAGCAGATCCCCCTTTATCATGAATGCAGAAGGGATAGCCCGCCTATTTGCCGCGGGCCTGGCTGACGGCCCCGTGCCCGAGCACTATGAGCCGATGGAGAGCCCGATGGCAAACCTGATGAGCAACCAGCAGAGCAACCCGGCGCTGGACCGGCCCGGCAGGGTCGACAAATCAGGCCTGTACTATATCGCTACCACCTGCCGGGTTTCCGAGCACTGGCAGTCTGGCACCATGACCCGTAACCTCCCCTGGCTGGTGGAACTGGTGCCCGACATGTTTGTCGAAATGAGCGAAGGGCTGGCCAAAGAGAAGGGCATCAACGACGGCGAGATGGTCACCATCATTTCCAAGCGCGGTTCGATCCAGGCCCGGGCCCTGGTGACGAGTCGTTTGAAGCCTTTCCGCGTGGGCGACAAGCTGGTGGAGCAGATCGCGTTGCCCTGGCATTTCGGATTCAATGGCCCGGCCAAGGGCGACAGCGCCAACGTTCTGACGGAGGCGATCGGTGACCCCAACACCCATATTCCGGAATACAAGGCATTTATGTGCAATATCAAGAAGGGAGGGCTAACGGCATGAGCAGCAACCGTGACTTTTCCCGAGACGGCACATTTCTGATCGACCTGACCAAGTGCACCGGCTGCCGTGCCTGCCAGGTGGCCTGCAAGCAGTGGAACCAGCTGCCTGCCGAACATACGGAATTCTTCAGCGGCGAGGGATACCAGAATCCGTCGGCCATGTCCGAGTATACTTATACGCGCATCAAGTTCCGCGATTACCAGAAGAACGGCCAGCACGAGTTCGCCTTTTACAAGGAGATGTGCATGCACTGCAACGAGCCGGCCTGCGCATCGGTCTGCCCGGTCGGCGCTTTCGAGAAAACCAAGGAAGGACCGGTCTTCTACAAAGACAACCGTTGCATCGGCTGCCGCTTCTGCATGATCGCTTGCCCCTTCGGTGTGCCCAAGTACGAGTGGAGCAAGGCTCTGCCATTAGTACGAAAGTGCACCGGCTGCCTCGAACGGGTTCGGGAGGGTCTCCATCCGGCATGCGCGACCACCTGCCCGACCGCGATTACCTACGGCCCGCGTGACGAAATGATTGAACTGGGCAAGAAGCGGCTGTTTAAGAATCCTGAACGTTATGTCCAAAAAGCCTACGGTTATACCGAGGCCGGCGGCACCAGCGTCATCTACCTGACCGCACTCCCCTTCGAGGAACTCGGCTTCAAGCAGGTGACCAAGCGGGCCTTGCCGGAATACACCTGGGAAGCGCTGCGCCTGGTGCCAGGGATATTCCTGACGGTCGGCGGCGGGCTTTCTGGCCTCGCCTGGATTACCCACCGCCGCGAGCGGCTGCGTGAGGAGCTTGAGAAAGAGCGGGCTGCGCTGGCTGCCGAAGAAGAGAAGGAGGGCCGGGAATGAGCGCTTTGAGCAACATTGTCAAGGAGATCAGAAGTTATCACTGGTTTGTCAAGGCCCTGATGGTGGTGATCATCGTCGGCGCGGTGGCGGCCATGTTGCGCTTTGTCTACGGCCTGGGGGCGACCACCAACCTCAACGACACCTACCCCTGGGGGCTGTGGATCTCCTTCGACGTGGTGACCGCCGTGCCGCTGGCCGCCGGGGCCTTCACTCTAGGGGCGATCGTTCACTGCTTCAACATCAAGAAGCTCGAGCCTCTGGTGCGTCCCTCGATCGTCACCGGTTTCCTCGGCTACTCGCTGGTGTCGGTCGGTCTGTTGCTGGATCTTGGCCAACCGCAGCGCGCCTGGCACGTGCTCTGGTACTGGAACCCGCACTCGCCCATGTTCGAGGTGTCGATGTGCATCATGCTTTACACCACCGTGCTCTTCCTCGAATTTCTGCCTCCGGTTGCGGAAAAGCTCGGCTGGCGCGTGTCGCTGCGCCTGCTGCGTTGGCTGGAGATGCCCCTGGCGATTGCCGCGGCCGCGATCTCGACTCTGCACCAGAGCTCGCTGGGCACCTTCTTTCTGATCGCCGTCGACAAGCTGCATAGTCTCTGGTACAACCCTTTGCTGCCGTTACTGTTCTGGGTCAGCGCCATCTGCTCCGGCATGTGCATCATCATCCTCGAAGCCACTGCGTGCCACAAGTGGATGGACGAACCCAACGAAGGCGAGCTGTTGCGAACCCTGTCGAAGATTCTTCCATGGACGCTCGGAGCCTACCTGGCCCTGCGCGTCTACAGCCTGGTGTTCCTGAGCCAGGGACCATTCTTCAACCGCCCGTGGCTCACCCTGTCGTTCTTCTTCGAAATCGGTGTTGGTTTCCTGCTGCCCTTTATTATGTTCTGCATGGAATCGGTTCGTGAACACGATGGCCGGCGAGGTCTTGCGGCTGGCCTCGTGGTCTTCGGACTGGTGCTCAACCGGTTCAACGTCTCGATGTTCGGTATGATGGACCCTCAGAACCCCTATTTCCCAACAGCTATCGAAAGCCTGGTCACCTTGTCGATCATCGCCGCACACATCCTGTTCTTCGTTTTGATCGCCAGGTATTTCCCAATCTTCGAACACCACCCGGAAACGGTCGACTACAGGATACCTCATCGCCCCGACAAAGCCGGCGGCATCACCGGGTCGTTGTCTGGGCGCGGTTGAAGCGCTCTTCGCATGGAGTTTACTAAGGGATGACACCATGAAACAAAAGATCCAGCGTTTTGTAAAAGGAAAAATGTGCCAGACCGAGCGGTCCGTGGTGCAGGAAGTCCCCTTGCGTCTGACCGTCAACGGGCGTGAGTTGACCACCCTGGTCGCCTCGCCGCATCAGCTTAATTTCCTGGTGGCCGGCTTCCTGCGCAACCAGGGTTTTGTCGATACCATAGACGATTTTCTCAGTCTGGGTATCTGTGATGATTTCGGAGTGGCGTACGTAAACCTTGTCAAGGAGATCCCCGCACAACTGTTGCCGACCCTGACGTCGGGGTGTGGCACGGGCATCAGCTTCAATCTTGCTGACACAGAATTGCGCCCGATGCAGCAACAAGACGTCTGCTATCACGCTGCAGCGGTTTTTGCCCTGATGCAGGAGCTTAACCGGCGTACTGAGCAGTATCGTAGCCATGGCGGCATCCACTCGGCCGCAGTCGGCGACGACTCGGGCTTATTGCTGCATGCCGAGGATCTTGGCCGCCACAATACTTTCGACCGCATTGCCGGGGAGGCCTTGTTCCGTGATTTAGACCTCGCTGGCAAGATGCTGGTCACCTCGGGGCGGGTTTCGACCGAAATGGTTGCCAAGGCGATCCGTCTCGGCATCGTGCTGATCGCCTCACGCACCTCACCGACCAACATGGCGATCGAGATGTGTGAAGCCGCCGGCATCAGCTTGATCGGCTACCTGAGGGGAGAATCCTTCGAGCTCTTCAGTCATCCCGAGTGTGTCATCGTGACACCAGATCCATGCAAGATACCTGGTGTGACCGGGGTCATTCTGGCCGGTGGCGCAAGCCTGCGGATGCAGAGCGACAAGTCGCTGCTCCCACTGCAAGGGGCGCGCTTTATCGACCATGTCCATGGTGTTTTGAATGAACTGTTCGATGAGGTGCTTATCGTAACCAACTCTCCGGAAAACTATACAGATATTGATTGTCGCAAGGTGCCGGACATCCATGTCGGCAAAGGTGTGTTGGCGGGCATTCATTCGGGGCTCTGGCACGCAAATCATGACAAGGCGTTTATCGTCGGCTGCGACATGCCATTTATCAATACGCAGGTGGTACGGTCAATCTGTACTGAAGCAGACCCGGCGGATGTTGTCCTGCCGGTCCACGCCGGGGGCTTCGAACCACTCCACGCCCTGTACCGGAAAAACTGCATCAATGCCATTGTCGAACAGCTCGACGCCGGCCAGAGAAGGATCGTCAGTTTTTTCCCGCAGGTGCATGTCAGGAATCTCGCAGACGAATCCTGGCAGGACGTTGATCCGCAAGGTCTCTCCTTTCGTAACATCAACACGCCGGAGGAATATTTCCGGCTGCGTGGTGGACCGCCTGATTTGCGGTTGGCTACTAAAGAGCAGCAGGAGCGGCAGGCTTAGACAGACCATGGGCTCAACTTAATTATCTTCTCATCATGCTCTTTAAGAACGTATGACATTCTTATGTCTCTCGTATTGTTTTAAGCTGACGAGATTTGCATTCTTTCACGGTTTTAAGAACACCTGACAAATAGTAAGTGGCCACTCGGATTAGATCCAGGTGGCCATCATTTTGTCGTCTTAAATGTCTCTATCAATAACACGCCCGTTTTCTTCTCAGAAGTCGTGATTTATAAGTATTTTGCCCAAAACAATTAATGGGAACATAAGCATTACTAACATTTACGTATTGTTCCCATTTCCCAGCTTTTCGAGTTTCTGCAACGCGATATATAAGGAAATTTCGCCAAACGCTAGTTTAGTCAGAATAATCAATACTTAAAAAGCTCTCCAGTTTGGCGGGCTTTTTTTGTGCCTGAGTTGGATATTGATTAAAAGGGGACAGGTTCTGATCCATTCAATATGTTCACAGGATCGTATGGCCCTCTTTTTATAGCATTCAATATTTTTTTTTGGGGGGGGGCGGGTTGAACTTTAAATTTTATCTATTATAAATTACGAATAACTTACTAAGTTAGTAAGTTATTTGGAGCTCATAAACATTCGATCCAAAAATTAAGGGAGATTTTAC
>JAOUDB010000498.1 GCA_029859485.1 Desulfuromonadales bacterium
CAGGTGCGATGCTTGACAGTAAATGAGTATACTGCCACCGAATTAAGGGGAGGCAGTTGTGACTGTTGTCTGGCTATTTGTTGTTGTCACAATCGTTTGGGTGGTCGTGATCTACAATCGCCTGGTGCGTGACCGTCAGCGGGTTCTGACTGCCTGGAGTGATATCGATGTGCTGCTCAAGCGGCGCTATGACCTGATCCCGAAGCTGGGGGCGGCTGGTAACCCTCCGTTGCGCGGAACGCGGTACGAGAAGGGCATGAGATGAGCCCGTTTTTAGTGGCTCCTCTTTAGCGTCTGCGCCTTGTTCGTTAAGACAAAACAAAAAGCTCTGAACATTTGTTCAGAGCCGGGAACGGGCGGTTTGTCAGCTGTTGTAATCAGTGAATCTCTTTACTCTTCTTGCCGCCTTTGGCTCCCTCAATAGGGATCTTGCGGCCCGTCAGTTTTGCTTCGCTAATCGGTACCGTTACTTCAAGCATACCGTTATTGTAAGTGGCGTGGGCCTTCTCGATATCGGCTCCTGTGGGAAGGGACATGCGCCGCTCGAAGGTGCTTAAGCTTGACTCTTTGAGCAGATAGTTCACGTCTTCGGTCTTGTGCGTGCTGCGACGTTCGCCATGAATCACCAGGCTGCCATCATCCATCCGGACATCCAGTTTGTCCGGGTCGACTCCCGGCAGTTCAGCCTCAAGGTGAAACACGCCGTCCTTGACGTAGCTGTTCACGGCAGGTGACGTCGTCAACAGGCTACTTTCACCGATTTCCCGGTTTGAACCAAACATCCTCTTGAACAGATCATCCATTTCGCGTTGCAGGGTACTGAGCTCCCGCATCGGATCAAAACGAATCGGTAACATGGTCGATCACCCCTTTCTTTAAGGTGCCCGTCCCCGAAAAAGGCAGGGTCCTTTGACCTGTCTACCCTGCAAGTATATTTTATCCCTTTCACAACGATTGACAAGTAAATTTGTTGCTTTTGTTGTCCTGTAAGTGTTTAATAAATAAAAGAAATATTAATCCGCATCTTGAGTGGTCCGGTCAACTTTTAAGTCCCGTACAACGGCTTAAAATGCTTGCTCTTTTCGATGTGGATCGGCTGTTCTTAGCGTGAGCCATGCCCGGCAAGCTGATAATCTTTTTACTCTCAATTCCCATGCTACAGCTTTCGGAGCAACCAATCTTTGTAAATGTCTTGTAAAACCCCATGAAATGGCCATTGTGTGGCTATAATTTCTTGTGAATCGGACAAAAAAAAACTATAATCAGCAGTTCTGCTTAAATGAAACAATTGTGTTTGAAAGCACTGCAGGATTAAGCCTTGTTTCCCAGAGGTTTAGAAATGCTTGAATAGTCGCTTCAGGGAGTGTCTTTTGCAAGAGTCGCATTACAAAACATTAGAGCCCTTGGGGATTTTTACCCCCGTTGAACAGGTTGCTGCAGGGCCGGCTTTGGCCGCAGCTTTGCGTCATATCCAGCAACCGCTTTACCTGCAGGCAAAAGGTTGTGACACTCAGGTCATGACTGGCACAGTTGGGCCTCTTCATGAACATGCCGAGGGACAGGTCTTTAACGGCATGGCCCTGGCCTGTCCGATAGAAAAACTCGGCGATGTCAGTTTCTGTCGTGACTACGCTATTCGCTATCCATACGTTGGTGGTTCCATGGCCAAAGGCATCAGTTCTGTGGCTATGGTCGAGGCTTTGGCCCATGCCGGTATGCTTGGTTTCTTTGGTGCTGCGGGACTGTTGATCGAAGAGGTCGAGGCGGCGATTGATCAGCTGGAAATCTCTTCCGCCGGGCTGACTTACGGCTTTAATCTGATTCATAGCCCCAACGAGCCGGAGCTGGAAAACGCCCTGGTCGACCTTTACCTGCGTCGTGGCATTAACCTGGTCGAAGCCTCGGCTTTTCTCGCGCTGACGCCTGCTCTTGTGCGCTATCGAACCCATGGCATCTCTCGTGATGCCCAGGGTCGTGTCGTTGCTCCGAACCGCATCATCGCCAAAATTTCCCGAGAAGAAGTCGCCGCACGTTTCTTTGCTCCGCCACCGGAGCGTTTCTTGCACAAACTCGTTGCTGCGGGAGACTTGACCGCTGAGCAGGCTGAGATGGCTGCCGAGATTCCTATGGCTCAGGATGTGACCGTCGAGTCCGACTCAGGCGGACATACTGACAACCGTCCTGCCATGGCGCTCTTCCCGACCATCAAGGCGCAGAAAAATATCTGGCAGAAAGAGTATAATTACACCCAGCCTCTGCGCGTTGGGCTTGGCGGCGGCATTGCCACGCCAGCATCTGCGGCTGCGGCCTTTGCTCTGGGCGTCGATTACCTTGTGACCGGTACGATTAACCAGGCCTGTGTTGAGTCCGGAACCTGCGATGAAGTACGCAAGATGCTCGCCGAGACCAGGCAGGCTGACGTCACCATGGCTCCGTCCGGCGATATGTTTGAGATGGGGGTCAAGGTGCAGGTGATCAAGCGCGGCACCATGTTCTCCATGCGTGCGGCCAAGCTCTATGAGCTCTACCGGGCTCACAGCAGTATTGAAGAGCTGCCTGTCGAAGAGCGCCAGAAGCTGGAAAAGATCGTGTTTCGCAAGAACCTCGATCAGGTTTGGGAAGAAACGCGCAGCTTTTTCACCCAGCGAGATCCGCGCCAGTTGGCTAAGGCTGAGTCTGACCCGAAGTACAAGATGGCCCTGGTGTTCCGCTGG
>JAOUDB010000073.1 GCA_029859485.1 Desulfuromonadales bacterium
GGAGTTTCCCATTTGAAACCGGAGAGGTCGTCGGTCTTCTTTTCCTTTTTGGCCTGTGCTTCCCAATCAGCCTTGGTCTTTTTTTCAAAACAGCTCATTACGGTTGTCCTTTCAAAAACTACTTTAATGCAGGGGCTGGAGACTTGGGACTGGGATCTGGCGCGTGTCCAAACCAGCCCCCAGTCCCAAGCCCCCAGCCTCCGATACGCCCTATCGTGTGACGATCGCCAGAACCTGGGTTTCTTCGCCGCCGTATGAGAGCAGGCGGTGCTTCAAGGTTGCGTCGAAATAAACCGCATCCCCTTCATCCAAAAAGATGCGTTCATCATCGAGGATAACTTCGGCCTGGCCTTTGAGGATCAGGAGAAACTCTTCTCCATCATGATTGTAAAGGGTTTCTTCCTCCGGACGTTGCGACACAGTCACGACAAACGGCTCCATCTTCTTGTTGCGCTTACGGAAAGAGAGTGCCTCATAAGCATAACCATGGCCAGTTCCGGCGACGGAAATGACCCGACTGACTTCTCGACGATCCGCCTTACGCACAACTTCGTACTTGCAATCGACTTCATCTTCCTCGAAAAAAAGACCGATTTTGACATCAAAAAAGCGGGCGATCTTGGAGAGGGTCGCGATAGGAGGAGAAACATTATTGTTTTCGATCTGCGAGATCAACGCGGGCGAAAAGCCGGTTTCACGGGCCACAGCCTGTAAAGTCAGCTTGCGTGCCTTGCGTAGTTCCTTGATTTTTGCACCGATGTTGTATTCCACGGCAGACCTTCCAAACGAAAATAGAATAAGGTTTTAGAACCTTTAGGATATAACCGATACAAGGCACAATTGTCAATTAATTTTCAATGAAGGTAAAAAGCCTTTTACCTATATTAAACGACTATCTAGGCCATTTCATGACACAGGACAGCCATCGCTGAGCCGGGCCCAAAAACCGAAAAACCCCGCGCTAAGAACTTACAGAAAACGAAGCCCCGCCTGATCACAGGCGGGGCTTCGTTTTTCACAACCAATCACAACGAACGACACTGCATATTCACCATCAAATGATAGCGCTCAGGTATTCCGAAGTTGCGGCACGCCGCTCTTGCTCAATTTGCTTTGGATCGATCTCCACGAACTTCTCATCCGGGGTGACCTTGAAGATCGGCTGACCCTTCTGCACGATAACGCCGTCACCACCTTCAATCAGAATCTTGTCCACAGTGCCGGAGAAAGGTGCCGGAACCTTGTTGAACATCTTCATAACTTCGAGAATGAAAAGCGGCTGACCTTTTTCGAAGTGCTCACCCTCTTTAACGAACATCGGCATACCAGGCGCTTCCTGGGCATAGTACATGCCGCCGCCCGGCGTAACAATCTCGTCGGCCTTGGTTGAAGGAGGCGGCACCAGAATCTTCTTCATGGCTGCCTGCAGGTCAGGATCATTGAGGTAATCAGGAATCGTCACCTCGAGGTCTTCTTCAACCTTGAAGTCGTAGAAATCAGTCTTCTCGGCGATCATGAAGAGCAGACCGAAGAGCTCGTTACCGACCTCGAAACCAAGGTGTGCAGATTGGATCTCTGCCCAGGTCTCTGCGTCGAAGCCACCCTGCGGCTTGTCCTTGCCAAGGATATCGTTAAGCTTGACGAATTCATCCTTGCTCAAGCCGAACTTCTCGCGCAGCTCAGCATAGAAAGCCAGAGCATTCTGCAACAAGTCACGATCATGAGTCCAGATCACCTCGGCAGCCGGAGCATCCTTACGCCAGGTCATGTTGAGGAATTCATAGGTCTCTTCGAGAATAACCAGAGGATTGCGCAACCAGACCAGTTTGCCATTTTTGAACGTGAAATTTTTGCGATTCAGGCTCAACCAGCCTGAGAGCATATGCGGATCGGCCAGCAGCAACTCCATGGGACGGGTCAACAGGGTCCCTTTGCGGTCGAGGGTTTCTGAAATGGCCTTATTGATCTCCGGGCTATCACTGTAGAGTTTACCCAGGTGCTTTTTCATCGAGATGAAAGCATAGACAACATCCAACTTGCTGGCTTCTTCTTTCAGCTTACCCACCAGGGTCAGGTAAGGAACAACAAAACGGGTGGTGGGCTTGGCCATAACGTTCTGACCGAGGAACCAGTTCACCAGACCATAATGGAACTCGAGGTTTGTCGCCAGGTCGGTACCGCGCAGAACGGTGCTGCGCAGAACCTTGGAGAGATGATTGTAGCTGTCGAGACGATCGTCACCTTTGGTCAAGAGCAGGGCGATATTGGAATCGTAGGCCCCTGCCACCGTGTAGCGCATGAACTGGCCGGTGTCCGGGTTGACCATACAGATGCCCTGGTCATCACGAATCTCGCCATCAATCGGCTTCGACCAGTAACGAATGACGCCGCCGGCACTTGGCGAGAGAGAACAATCGGTCGCGTTGAGACGCGCTTCGGCGCCGGCACCGAATCGCTGTTGTCGCTCCGGACGCGGCAGCCGCTCCTTGTGCATAGCCAGAAGAGCCATAGCTTCAACCAGCGACTCGACGACAAAGAACTCTTTCTTGTTCTTGGGGTTGGTGAACTTCAGGTTGTACACTAGCTCGGTAACCCTGTGCTCAACCTGGATACGCGTGTTGACTTCCATGAAATAGTGGCGGGCGCCATCGACAATACATTCGAAAGTTGATGCGGAATCAAGGCCGACGGCCATGCCAAAACGCTCGGACTCCTCTTCCATGCGCTTGAGAACTTGCAGATCGCTCTCGAGAGCCTGGGCCTGGGCTTTTTGACCGGCTTTTTTCGCTTTCTTGATTTCATCGCTCAGGGCCTCCTGAGTCACAGAAATCTCGAGAAGCTTCTGCTCATGCATCTGCAGCGAACAGTCACGCCCACCGAGGGCGATGGCCCACTCACCGTTACCGAGCAACTGGATCTCGTTATGACGAGTCTGCTCGATATTCAGCTCAACGAGAACGTTTTTATTGTCGCCAACGCCGTTGGCCTTGACCTCAAGCAGAACCTCGCGAACCAACTCGGGAGCGACCTTTGCAGCTTTTTTGATGTCGGCATCGGAAGGGTTCTTCTTGGTCAGAAGCGAGGCTCCGAGAATACGCTGGCCTTTACCACCGCCACCACCGATCGCCTTGAGACGGATCCTGGCGCCGGGGTAGTTTTTGAACATATCGAAACATTCTTTTTCAACCTGGGCTCCGAGTTCATCGATAGAAAAAAGATCAATGCCTTTTTCATAAGAAGCCATGAGGATGTGACCGGCCAGGTCGACAAGCTCGATCTTCTTGTCTGCGAGGATTTTTTTATCGCAGTTAAGCCCTTCTGCCTTGGCCACAGCCAGCAGCGCCTCACGGCTCGGGTGCTTGCTGATCAGGGTGCGTGAAGTCGCATTGTCAATACCAGGCGTTACAGATACGTCAACACTCAGTGCGGTACGCTTGGCTTCGTCTTTCTTGCCTGCGCCACGCTGGGTGGCTGCACAAGGACCGATAAATTTCAGACCAGCGTCCTCGATCGCCGCAACAAACTCATCATCCTCAGCCATAAACCCATAGCCGGCAAAGATCGCATCGTAACCGTTATCTTTGGCGATCTGGATGATCTGACCGATCCGCTCAACACGTTCCTCTTTTGAGGCGCCGGTATAGTCAGGCACCCGGTGAACACGGCTGTTGTCGGTCAGCAAACGCAGTTCAGGGGAAAGCGCATTGGGGTAGACGATCGAATCCTTCTCCGAGAGCAGGATGCCGTAGTGGCTGATCCCCATTTCCTCGTAGACGGTCATCGCTTCCAGACGGATCGGGCCGCGGCAAACGATCAACGGGCAAAGTTCTTCACAAGAGAAAGAACGGACCCATTCCGAGTCAGACTGACTCAAGCGACGATCGCTGTGGATCAGTGGATTATTTGTATAGTTATTATTCTGTGCCATTGCTTTATATCTCCAAGTCGAAATCTTGATTCGCTTATGTCAATAGTATCCGCAGTGATTAATGGAATTCGCGTTGGACATCCTGCCAGGACGAAGCCTCGTAGTGCCGCAACAGGAAGTTCATGTTCTCACCGAGAACCTGGCGCAGATCAGTCGGCATAACCAGTGAGGAGATAGACCCAAGGGCGAGACCCTCTTTCGGGTTCATCAATTCTTTCTCGTAACGCAGGTTAAGCTCTGCTTCCTGAAGCTTTAGCCATTCTGCGGCCTCGGCCTCGGCATCCTTCTTGGCTTCCACCCCGTCCATGCCTGCCTTGGTACGTGTCAGGATCCCGTCGGCGACCATTTTCTTGATCGCACCGCGGACCTTGCGCAACTCACCTTTGTAGACAAACTCTTTACCGGCCGGGCCCATAACGGCGAGACGGGTGGTCGGCAGTGCTAGAACCAGATCGGCTCCGGTGGGATAGTTATTGTAAGACGCGTAGGCGCCACCATAAGCGTTACGTAGAATCAGCAGGATACGCGGTGTGCGGACATCGATGATCGAATCAAGCATCGAGCGTCCAGCCTGAACAATACCGCGCGCTTCCTGCTCACGCCCCGGCAGGAAGCCGGTCGTATCTTCCATGAAGATCAATGGAATGTTGTAGATATTACAGAAGCGTACAAAACGAGCAATTTTGACCGCCGAGTCGCAGTCAATCTGACCAGAAGAAACGGCGCTGTTGTTGGCAACAAAGCCGACGACGTTGCCACCCAGACGACCCAGGGCGGTGATCGCCTCGCGGGAACGCTCGGGCTGCAACTCGAAGTAATCACCATGGTCACAAATCTGCTGAATGATAATTGAGACATCAAAGGGAGTATTGAAACCGGTTGGCGAGTTGAAGGCTTTCTTCAACAGGGTATTGATCTCCCAGGTTTTACGATCGAGAGGATCGCTGGTCTCCTGGAAAGGAGCCATGCTGTAGTTGTTATCAGGGAGATAGCTCATCAAACGGACTGCGGTGCGCAACGCTGCAGTTTCATCAGCGACCATCAGGTCGGTAACGCCTGAGGCACTGTGAACCTTGGGACCACCAAGCTCTTCGGGAGTAATGTCTTCACCGAGCACCGACTTGACAACACCGGGGCCGGTCAGGCCAAAGAAGGTGTCTTTGGGCTGAATAAGGAAACTACCCTGGCGAGGCAGATAAGAACCACCGCCGGCATTGAAGCCGAACATGCACATGACGGTCGGCACCACACCACTGATCTTACGCAGGGCGGTAAAGGCTTCTGCGTAGCCATCCAGGCCACCGACACCGGCAGGAACAAAAGCACCTGCGGAGTCGTTCATGCCGATCAGAGGCAGGCCCTTCTCACCACACATTTTAAAGAGGCGAGCGAGCTTGTTGCCGTTGGTTGCATCAATAGAACCGGCTCGTACTGTGAAATCGTGGCCATAAACACCGACGTCACGGCCATTGATGTTGAGAATGCCGGTGACCAGCGATGCGCCATCAAGGTTCTTGCCCCAGTTCTGGAACAAAATGTTGGGCTTGGCCTGGGTCAGAACATTGATCCGCTCCCAGACAGTCATCCGCTTTTTGAAATGTTGCTTTTCAATCTGACCGACGGCAACGGACTTGATGGGCCGCTGGATCAGGTCATGACCTTCCTGCATCACCTCTTCGTAGCCACCGCGCACGCCGGCAACCTCACCAGGAATGGTGAATTCAACTTTTTCAGGCGGATCAAATGGATTCTTCAGTGACGGTGTAATCGTTTTTTTTGCCATCTTTGGATTCCTCTGCTTGCTGGAGTTTTTCAGCCGGTAAAACATCCTCGCCTACCGGCCGGTTGCTATGAAAAATGCTTTTCTGTTTTTGATTTAATCCAGAGGCGGATAACACATGAAGTCTATCTACAATAGAATAGGGTTTTATCCACCGCATGGATATAGCCCAAGTGGCACTCCATGTCAACGGAAAATTCATTTTAGATAAAACCAGTTTACTTAGATTAAACGCCAATTTAGCGTGACTTCAAACCTTTTCATAACCGCTTTATGCGCCCACCACAAAAGGGTTTGCACTGCATAGGCCAAACTTAAGGCAGAACAACAAAGGCCCCTTTCGCCACTTAATGTTGACTTAACAAAGACGATTGCCGCATCATAAGCAGGTAATCAAAAAGGTGCCGGGCTCAATCCGGCAGAAGAGGTTCTCATTGTCTGACATTTTTACAAATTTTCCCGCAGGACTACAGCTCTGGCCACAAGCACGAATCAGGTCACGCAACCTGCATGAAGGTTATAATTTCTCCCTCCTGGAGAATTCTAGCGACACCTACCATTTTTCTGTCCTGGCCGGCCCTTCCCATGTACGCACAATCTTTGACGAATTTGCTGAGAACATGCCTGAAGAGGCTTTCTTCATCCTCGAGTTCTACACCACCGAACCTAACGCCAAAGAGACGGAGACACCGGCACCAACCATTCACTATTCGCCCTACATGCCAACGGTTGAGATCCTTGAGATCATCGCACCTTATTGGGACCGCCTGATGCATGATGGCTTTGTCGGTTTTGGCCTGGCCAACAATCGCTCCAGCCAGGAGATGTTTTATTCGGAGGAAAAAGTCCTGACCTTTTTCACCGACAACCATCTGCGGCTCACGAACCAGTTGGCCAAATCCAGGGTTCCCCATCGACCAGACCTGCTACTGCACACGGAGCTAGGCCACGACCACCTTTCACTCCTCTGCCTGGAGCGCGAGAACCTTCCCGAAGAGCTAAGGGGCTTCAGCGATCGCGATCTCGATTATGCCCACTTTTGTCGTGAGCTTATTGATCGACTCGAAATGTATCCGGTTGAAGAGAGCCTTTCCTTTTTCTTCTCGCGCAAAGAGCAAAAAATGATCGAAGAGATTCTCAGCCAGCATCCGGACTATGAAGAGTTTGCCGAGGATGATTTTGGCGCTCTCCTTCTCGACTGGAATGAATTTGTCCAGGAATGCTGCACCAACTTTGATGGCGACCTCTGGGAATACCGCATGGGACTGCAGCTGCGCGACATCCTCCACCATGTTCTCTGCGCCTGCGAAGACCCCCTGAAAAGTCGCATTCTGGAAGTCCTCAAAGAGCCAGACGAAAAGTTTCGCCAGACCCTCATCGACAATCGCAAGCGACTGGATGGCCCGGGCACCAGTACCACTGAGGAACATTTCTGGTACAACGGCGTGATCCGCAATGCCGGCCACGAGCTGCGCCGCGACCTGATTCGCGACGGCTGGTACAAACCTTAACCGGAACGCGGAACGCGGGACGGGGAAAGTGAATTGCCTCGCACCACAAACCCCGCACCTCGCACCTGACCTTATGATCGCTCTCCTCGCAGCAGTCCCTGAAGAAACCAACCTGATCAGAGCCGCGCTTCATGATTTTGCGCAGGAATCCGTCAATGGTGTCACTTTGACCTCCGGCACCATTTCAGGCAGGAAGATTACCCTGGCACACAGCGGCATCGGCAAAGCCGCGGCGGCCGCCACTGCCGTCAGCCTTTTGAGCAGCTGCCGCCCTGAAGCGCTGCTGCTGTTCGGTTGCGGCGGTGCCTATCTTGGGGCAGAGCTGACTTTGGGCGACCTGGCGCTTGCCAGTGGTGAAATCTTTGGCGATGAAGGCGTCGCAACCCCCGAAGGCTTCCGGGATCTTGCCGAGACAAGGCTGGCCATGCGCCGTACCCCTGAACAATTTTACAACAACTGGCCGGTTGACAATGAGCTGCACGACTGGGCGCAACCTCTCCTGCAGGCCCACGCTACAGACAACAAGATAAAGCTGCGTAGCGGTCCTTTTGTCACCGTCTCCACCTGTACAGGATCGACTGTTGTTGCAACCGAAATCAAGCAGCGCACCAAGGGCCTCTGTGAAAACATGGAAGGAGCGGCGGTCGCTCTGGCCTGTCAGCAGCTCTCGACACCATTGCTTGAAGTCCGCGGCATCTCCAACTTGGTGGAAGACCGCGACACCAGCCGCTGGGACCTCCCTGCCGGCATGGCTGCTGCGCAACGCGCCATCTTTGAACTTCTCAAGTCCTGGCCGGATAAACACCCGCAATGAAGAGCTTAAGCCTGGGATATTCGCCCTGCCCCAATGATACCTATATCTTTTACGCCCTCACCCACAACAAGGTTGCGATCCCTGGTCATACAATTGAACAGCGTCTGGAAGATGTCGAAACCCTCAATCAGCTGGCTCTCAACGAGCTGCTTGACCTGACAAAAATCTCCTACCACGCCCTGGGCCATTTACGAGATCGTTACGCCTTGCTGCACAGCGGTGGCGCGCTTGGACGCGGTTGCGGTCCGCTAGTCATTGCTCCAGGATTGACAGACATGCAGTCTCTTCGCGGCAAACGGATCGCCGTGCCGGGCAAACTGACTACGGCCAACCTGCTGCTGCAGCTACATGGGTCGGGTTACGAGGATCTGCTCATCCTGCCCTTCGACCAGATCATGAGCGCACTGCAAAGCGGCGCAGCAGACGCTGGAGTCATTATCCATGAATCGCGCTTTACCTATCAGCAGGCGGGCTTCCATGAGGTTCTGGATCTGGGAGCATGGTGGGAAGCTGACAGTGGTCTGCCGATACCCTTGGGGGGGATACTCGCCCGACGAGACCTGGGTGAAACAACAATCAGAATGGCCGATGACGCCATCCGAAGCAGCCTTGAATACGCCAGACTTCATCCGCAAGAACCGCGCAGCTACATCAAGGAACACGCCCAGGAACTTGAGAATGAGGTGATCGACGCGCACATCAATCTCTACGTCAATGATTTCTCGCTGAACCTGGGTGATGAAGGGGTCATGGCTGTAGAAACCCTTCTGGGTAGAGCGGAGTCTCGTGGGCTGATTCCGAAAAGCAACAAACCCCTCTTTCTGATTTAAAGACAAGTTCCGTAAAAAAAACACTTCCTCAATCACGAACGGGGACACAATCTGTGTGTCCCCATATCAAGTCTCAAAAAAGGAGTAACAAATTAACGTTCTGATGCCCGCTCTTCATTTCAGACCACAGAAACAAGACTAAAACCTGAAGGGGCGTGGATCATGTGATCCACGCCCCTTTTTCAGTACTCTTCGCAGGAGGCTCTGCATGCATTAACTTATCGCTTCAAGTAAACCGCTTTTACAAAACGCGCACCTATCGCTTCACTCAATTTAGCCAGAGTCTCCTCACCAACTGGAGAATCGACCGAGAGGACAACCATGGCCTCCCCACCCTTGATTCGACGGCCCAGGTTCATGGCGCCGATATTGACTTGGGCCTCTCCAAGAATGGTACCGATTTTGCCAATCAGTCCCGGGCGAT
>JAOUDB010000074.1 GCA_029859485.1 Desulfuromonadales bacterium
AGTTTTTTGCAAGAGACGGTTTTAAGCTTCCAGATGACGTGGAACTGCAGATAGAAGATCTGATCTTTTCGGATCGGATCGATTCATTGCGCCCAACAGCGGAAGAAGTAGGTAAGGCTTTTCGCGTTGACGACGCCGTGGGCCGTTATATCGTCTTTCTGAAGCACACTTTTCCCAGAGAACTTGATCTGACTGGGCTTAAAATTGTGTTGGATTGTGGGCATGGTGCCGCTTATCGCGTGGCTCCTGCTGTCCTTGAAGAGTTGGGCGCTAAAGTGTTCGCTTATGGCGTCAGTCCGAATGGCACCAATATTAACGATGGTTGTGGCTCCACATACCCCGAAGTTATCTCTGCTGCTGTGCGTGAACATGGTGCTGATCTGGGGATTGCTCTTGATGGTGATGCCGACCGTTGCATTTTTGTTGACGAGAATGGCGAAGAAGTAGATGGCGATCATATTATGGCAATTTGCGGAATCGACATGATCAAACGCAATAAGCTGCCGCAGAACACGGTGGTCGGCACTGTTATGTCGAATATGGGGCTGGATATTGCCCTGCGAAAAGCCGGCGGCCGAGTGATTAAAACCGATGTAGGTGATCGTTACGTGGTGGAAGAGATGCGTCGCAGCGGTTATCGTTTCGGTGGTGAACAGTCCGGTCACATGATTTTCCTGGATCACAATACGACCGGAGACGGCATGATCTCAGCGTTGCAGGTCCTGGCTATTCTACAAAAAAGTGATAAGCCGCTTTCCGAGCTGGCTTCGGTGATGACGGCCTTACCTCAAGTGCTGGTTAACGTTCGTGTGCGAGAGCGGCGCGCCATTAAGGAGCTCCCTGAAGTTGAAGCGTTAATCTCAGGTGTAGAGAAACGTCTGGGCGATACCGGGCGGGTCCTTATTCGCTATTCGGGTACAGAGCCCTTGATGAGAATTATGCTTGAGGGGCAGGACCAGGCTGAAATTACCGGGATGGCTAATGAAATAGCTTCACTTGTTGAAGGGATGATCGGCGAAGGAACAGCAGGAGACTAATATGGCCAAGTTGGGCGTTAACATCGATCATATAGCAACAATCCGGCAAGCCAGAGGCGGTACGGAGCCGGACCCTGTTACAGCTGCTGCAATGGCTGAGTTGGCCGGTGCCGATGGTATAACCGTTCATTTACGCGAGGACCGTCGGCACATTCAGGACCGCGATGTCATGTTGCTGCGTCGCACCCTACAGACCCATCTGAACCTTGAGATGGCATCGACCGATGAAATGGTCGCGATCGCCATGAAAGTCGTCCCCGATTACGTGACCCTGGTTCCGGAAAAACGCCAGGAGCTTACTACCGAAGGCGGTCTCGACGTTGTGAAACACAAGGACAAATTGTCTCGTCATATTGATCTTTTACATCAGGCCGGTATCACCGTAAGCCTTTTTGTGGATCCCGATCTTGAACAATTGAAAGCTTCGACCCGGGTGAAGGCAGATTTTATAGAGATACATACTGGAAGCTACTGTGATGCCAAGGGCAAAGAGCAGGTGGCGGAGTTGACCAAGATTGAGGAAGCGATCAAGGCGGGGAAGAAGCTGGGTCTTGGCGTGAATGCCGGACATGGGCTTAACTATCAGAATATCCGGCCAGTGCTGGCACTGGGTGGGGTAGGAGAATACAACATTGGTCATAGCATTATATCGCGAGCTGTCCTGGTCGGTCTTGACCGGGCTGTGCGGGAAATGTCAGAACTGGTACGTGGAAGCTGATTATGCCGATTGTCGGTTTGGGTACAGACCTGGCCAGGGTCGAACGATTCCGAAGGTTTGTTGTCGAAAATAAGGCCGCCCTGTTGGGGCGGCTTTTTACCCAGGGCGAACGTGACTATGCTTTTGCCAAAAAAGATCCTGCCCCTCACCTGGCGGGACGATTTGCGGCCAAGGAATCATGCCTGAAAGCCTTTGGCTTGGGTTGGCGAGAGGGGATCAGTTGGCACGATATGGAGGTTGTCCCCGATGAACTGGGCCGTCCCGATCTGCAACTCTCCGGGCGCGCTGCCGAGATTGCAAACGCAAAGCAGGTTGGAGTGGTACACTTATCTTATAGCCACGACGGAGACTATGCTGTTGCCACTGTAATTCTGGAAAGTCTATGAAAGTCCTGACTGCTGTGCAAATGCAGGCGGTTGACCGCCAGACAATTGATGAGATCGGGATTCCCGGTGTCGTGCTGATGGAGAATGCCGGCCGTGGTGTTGCCGAGGAAATTGAGCAGCGCTTTGCCTCTGCAGATTCACCTCGTGCACTGATCATGGCAGGTAAAGGCAATAATGGTGGTGATGGCTACGTGATTGCCAGGCACCTTCTGGACTACGGATGGACAGTGCACGTTCTGGCTTTGGCAGAGCGTGATGCCATCAAGGGGGATGCTGCCGTTCATCTGAGGGCTTTGGAGAATTGTAAAGGCCAAGTCGCCTTTGTTGCGGATGGCGAGGCTCTGATGGGGGCACTCGTTGACGTCGGTGACTTGACGGTTTTGGTTGATGCTCTGTTCGGCACCGGGCTTACGAAGCCGGTACAAGGGGTTAACCTGAAGGCTATCGAATGGCTTAATCAACAGTCGTCTCCTGTTGTTGCTGTTGACATCCCCTCTGGTATAGACGCTTCGACTGGCCGGGTTATGGGGACCGCCGTAAATGCAACTTTAACAGTCTCTTTTGCCTTTCCCAAAATAGGCCAGGTCAGCTATCCGGGAGCCGGTCTGGCCGGTGAGTTAGTGGTTACGGATATCGGTATCCCGACGCAAGTCTCCGGGCAAGTCTCGACTGATTATTTGCTGGTCGACGCTGATGAAGCCCGACGTTTGTTGCCGGTGCGCAGTCCTGATGGTCATAAGGGTACCTTTGGCCATCTTATGGTTGTGGCTGGCTCAACGGGCAAATGTGGCGCCGCAGTGATGGCCGCAGAATCTGGCTTGCGAGCGGGGGCTGGGTTGGTGACGCTGGCTTGTCCGCAAAGTGTCCAACCGGGCATTGCTTCGCGACTTACAGAAGTGATGACTGCTCCCTTGTCAGATTTTCGAGGAGAAGCCAACCTCAATGCTCTTGGCCATTTGCTCTCCCTGACCGAAGGGAAACAAGCCCTGGCCGTAGGCCCAGGGCTCGGTCTTGGTAAAGAGACGGGTGATTTGGTCCGTCAACTGATAGAAGATTCTGAACTACCAATAGTGGTTGATGCTGATGCACTGGCTGCACTGTGTGGTCATCTCAATATTATTGAAGGACAGCTTGATCGTCAGATGGTCCTGACCCCTCACCCAGGCGAGATGGCGAGATTGACGGGGTTTTCGGTCGCGGGAATTCAAGCGGATCGTTTCCGCGTTACCCGTGATTTTGCGATGCAAAAAGGGGTGGTTCTCGTTCTCAAGGGGGCGCGTACTTTGATCGTTTCACCGGATGGACAGGTGCGCATCAACACCACCGGACATGCAGGTCTGGCGAGCGGTGGTATGGGCGATGTACTGACCGGCCTGATCGGTAGCCTTATAGCTCAAGGGCTGACGGCCTTTGATGCCGCAACGCTTGGCGTTTATCTACATGGTTTCGCTGCTGACAGGCTGCAATCTAGTTTTGGTGATGCCGGATTGCTGGCGACTGATGTTATGCGTGAAATCCCTGCTGCAAGGCAGGCTTTGGCAAAGGAGGCTTAAATGCTGACAGCTGGCGATATCATGACAACACAAATATATACTGTACATCGGGATTCCGAAATCAAGGCTCTGGCTAAAATTTTTGTTGAACGCAAGGTCAACGCTCTGCCGGTTGTTGATGATGACGGCCTGCTGGTTGGCATGGTGACCCAGACGGACCTTGTTGAACAGGACAAGCCCCTACATATCCCTACAGTCATCTCTCTCTTTGATTGGGTTATCTATCTGGAGAGCCCGAAAAAGTTTTCAGAGGCCGTTCGTAAGGTGACTGCACGGAAAGTTGGTGAAATCTGCACTGCCGATGTAGTGACCTGTTCGCCAGAAACTCCGGTCTCCGAGGTTGCCAGCTTGATGGTCGATAACAAGGTTCACCTGGTGCCGGTTCTTACAGAAGGGCAGCTCGTTGGTGTTGTGGCGCGTCTCGACGTTATTCGGAGTATGGGGTCGTAAGGTTTGCAGGTTTTGGAAACGACAACTTCAGGTCCTGAAGAGACTCGTAGCCTGGGAAAGTGCTTCGGGGAGCTCGCTCTTGCCGGTTTGGTTGTTCTTTTAAACGGCGATCTTGGCGCTGGCAAGACCTGCTTTGCCCAGGGTGTTGCGATGGGCCTCGAAGTCTCTGCAGAAACGCCGGTAACCAGTCCAACTTATACTTTGCTTAATATTCATCTGGGCCGTCTTGCTCTGTATCATTTTGACCTTTATCGGCTCTCACAGGTCGATGACCTGGCAGACCTCGGTTACGACGAGTTTGCCGAGGGAGAGGGCCTGACTCTTGTTGAATGGGCTGATCGTATGACGGATGTACTTTCTGCATCCCTCTCTGTTAGCATCGAACGTGTTGATGAAGACATACGTCAATTCCACTTCGAAGCGTTTGATGACCGCGGTAGAGAAATCTTGGATAAAATGTCAAGACACTGTCTTTCTTAAGGAATACCCGCATGATGCTCCGTGAAAACCTTTGACGGCCAAGTCGAATACTGTTATTAAAAACAATCAACCCCTCATGGGGCTATCTCAGCAGGTATGAACTTCTGAAAAGTTCATGCCAGGAAGGATCAACCACAGATGGCACTAGTGGTTCAAAAGTATGGTGGTACTTCAGTAGGGAGTATCGAAAAGATACAGAATGTGGCTCGACGGGTTGCACGCACTTACGATGAAGGTAACGATATGGTCGTTGTCGTCTCGGCGATGGCCGGTGAGACCAATAAACTGGTCGCCCTAGCAGAAGAGATGTGCGAGTTTCCAAGTGAACGGGAGTATGATGTTCTGGTCGCTGCCGGCGAGCAGGTCTCGATCTCTCTGCTATCGATGGCACTGCAGTCGATGGGCTATAAAGCGAAGAGTTATCTGGGCTGGCAGGTGCCGATTTACACCGACAGCTCTTCTACAAAAGCGCGTATCGAGGAGATTCAGGATACCAGCATGCGTGAAGACTTGCACAATGGCACCATTGTTATTGTCGCAGGCTTTCAGGGGATTGATCGTGATAACAATATCACGACCTTGGGACGTGGTGGCTCCGACACGTCTGCCGTGGCTGTTGCCGCAGCTCTTAAGGCGGATGTCTGCGAGATTCTGACGGATGTTGACGGAGTCTACACCACTGACCCGCGCATCGTGCCAGAGGCCTCCAAGATGGAAAAGGTTTCCTACGATGAAATGCTGGAAATGGCTTCTCTTGGATCGAAGATCTTGCAGATTCGTTCCGTTGAATTCGCCAAAAAATATAATGTCGTCGTCCATGTACGTTCCAGCCTGAATGGCAATCAAGGGACTCTGGTGATGAAGGAGGATGCAGATATGGAAACTGTCCTGGTTTCAGGTGTTACTTACAATAAAGATGAAGCAAAAATTTCTGTGTTGCGCGTTCCCGACATGCCTGGCATCGCTGCACAGATTTTCTCTCCACTTTCGGCAGCGAATATCACCGTCGACATGATTATTCAGAATGTTTCCCATGAAGGATCGACTGATCTGACCTTTACCGTGCCGCGTTCTGACTTCAAAAAAGCTCTGAAGATTGTTGAGGATACGGCTGTCAAGATTGGAGCTGCCGGAGTTGAAAGTAACGAAAACATTGCCAAGGTGTCGATCGTTGGTGTTGGCATGCGCTCGCATTCAGGTATTGCCAGTCAGATGTTTGAAACGCTCTCTAAAGAAGGTGTCAATATTCAGATGATCTCAACCAGTGAGATCAAGGTTTCTTGTGTTATTGATGACAAATACACCGAGCTTGCCGTACGTGTTCTGCATGCGGCTTTCGGGCTGGATAAAGGTCAGGTTTCCGAAGAGTAGCGTTTGTATAGCGCTGTATCAGTAATCAGGAGTGGATGAATGAGTAGAGTTTTTCTGTACGACACAACGCTGCGTGATGGAACGCAGGCTGAAGATGTTTCTTTTCTTGTTGCTGACAAGATTCGCATTGCACAGAAGCTTGACGAACTCGGCATTGACTATATTGAGGGCGGTTGGCCTGGTTCCAACCCGAAGGATATTGCTTTTTTTAAGGACGTAAAAAAAATCACCCTCAATCATGCCAAGGTCGCGGCTTTTGGTTCGACTCGTCGAGCCAAAACAACCCCTGATAAAGACAACAACATCCAGACGCTGATACAGGCAGAGCCTGATACTGTTACGATTTTTGGTAAGACCTGGGATTTCCATGTACGGGAAGCCTTGCGTATCAGCCTCGAGGAAAACCTCGAGTTGATCTACGATTCTTTGGCTTACCTGAAAAAGAATGTTCCGGAGGTCATTTATGACGCTGAACATTTCTTTGATGGTTACAAGGCCAACCCTGAATACGCGATAAAAACACTCGAGGCCGCGCAGCAGGCAGGTGTCGACTGTATTGTCATGTGCGACACTAACGGTGGTTCTATGCCTTATGAGGTGTCGAGCATTATCAAACATGTAAAGAAGAGTATCAAGACACCGCTCGGCATTCATGCCCATAATGACAGTGAGTGTGCCGTTGCGAACTCCCTTGTTGCTGTTGAGCAAGGCGCTGTTCATGTCCAGGGGACAATTAATGGCTTTGGTGAGCGTTGCGGTAACGCCAACCTCTGCTCGATTATTCCTGCCTTGAGACTAAAGATGGGGCACGACTGCGTTTCGGATGAGCAGATGCAGAATCTACGTATTACTTCACGCTATATCTACGAACTTGCCAACCTGGTGCCCAACAAACACCAACCTTACGTCGGTAACTCAGCTTTTGCCCACAAAGGGGGGGTGCACGTTTCGGCAATTCAACGTCATCCTGAAACTTACGAACATATGCGCCCGGAGAAAGTCGGCAATATGACCCGGATCCTGGTTTCAGACCTGTCCGGTCGTTCAAATATTTTGGCCAAGGCTGAGCAGTTTAATATTAATCTGGACAGCAAAGATCCTGTTACTCTGGAAATTCTTGAAGATATTAAAAAACTTGAGAATCAGGGCTTTCAGTTTGAGGGCGCGGAGGCATCGTTTGAACTGCTGATGAGACGCGCCATGGGAGAGCTGCGTAACTTCTTCTCGGTTATTGGCTTCAGGGTTATCGACACGAAACGGCATGAAGATGAGATGCCGACCTCGGAAGCGACAATCCAGATCAAGGTTGGTGGTCGTATTGAGCATACGGCTGCCGAAGGCAACGGACCCGTTAATGCTCTTGATCATGCCCTTCGCAAGGCTCTTGAACAGTTCTACCCGCAGTTGAAAGAGACCAAACTCCTCGATTATAAGGTGCGTGTGCTACCCGCAGGGAAGGGGACTGCCTCAGTGACGCGTGTCCTGATCGAATCAGGCGACAAAAACTCACGTTGGGGAACGGTTGGTGTCAGCGACAATATTATAGAGGCCTCTTATCACGCTCTGGTCGATGCTCTGCAGTATAAGCTGATGCGCGATTATGCAGGCTAGGCTTTTCCTCAGGCGCCGCCAGCACTCTTTGTGTCGGCGGTATTTGTTTTTCTTTTCCTGCTTTTGAGCCGGGAGTCTTCCATTATGGATGATTTTCCGGCTTTTTTGCCTTTATCTGACAATTATTTTTATGTTGAGTTGTCAGGAGAGATCGATGCACTAGGAGTGTATCAAATTAATGACGGTTTGCTTTCTGCCGTCGTCATTTATTTGACGAATGAAGATGTAGAGGATATTTTATTGAGGCCTCTTGAATGTGCCAGCCCTCTTCAAGAGGGTGAAAATACTGAAATCATAAAAAAAGAACAGAAAATCAGTTCTTTTCGTCGAGATTGGATGCCATCCAGTCATTGTGTGTCTATGGGAGTTCCCTTACACGCCGATCGCATGAGTTTCGATGATTGGCAGTTTTAGCCAGGCAATGGTGAAGCTTTGCCGCGATGGTTGGAATTAGACTGTCAAGA
Source organism: Desulfuromonadales bacterium (assembly GCA_029859485.1). Taxonomy (GTDB): domain Bacteria; phylum Desulfobacterota; class Desulfuromonadia; order Desulfuromonadales; family BM103; genus M0040. Next base: position 8,071 of record JAOUDB010000074.1, read on the forward strand.
AAATGGCGAATTTGTGAGTTTGAAAGCCTTCTCAGGGTCAAGGGAGTTGGTTTGAAAAGTGCCGAAAGGTGGCGCATCTTTTTTTTGTGACATGTAAGTCCTCGTTTTATAGCCTTATTTTTTATTGCTGCTGGCGGCTTTTTTGTCACTGTCGTGATTAAATTTTAATTGGCACGTCTTGTGTAATGTCTAATTAGTAAATACAGCAAGTAAATATGACGTATTTATAATTGATTACATGAGGAGGCAATACCGATGAAATGTCCCAAGTGCAAAGGCCGTATGTACGCCGAGAAGTATTACGATTTTGTTCGTGCTTTTGACGCATGGAAGTGCTGTTCATGTGGTGAGGTGGTCGATCCTACAATTCTTGCTAATCGAGCTCGTAATCATAACGTGTTCCTCGGTTGAGTTGAGTACGTTTCAAGATATTAAGCCCGGGGCGAATGCTCCGGGCTTTTCTTTTGCCAACTATCCGGCCGTTTTGCGTCTCAAGCCATGAGCGTTGCTGTGAGATGCCGAAGGTTTCAGGATGGGTGTGGCTGAATCGTTTGGCAGACATCTTCAGGCTACAGATGAAGAGGCTTGTTGTTTGTAGTCGTAATAATCTCTTATCTATTTTACAATAGCGACCAAATGTCATAACTGTGAAGTCTTCGTTATCGACACTCTTTCTTTGCAGTATTAATGAAAGGATCGTCTCTATGTCAACTCATGATAGTGATGCACCCGTATCAACCGCAACTGATTCAGAGGATGTTAAGGCAGTAAGAATTCGTCGTTTGATTGAACGTAAAATGGTTGAGAGTTGGCAGAATAAGCCACATTTTTCTGTGACCGTTGCCGTTGATATGACGGATATCATTCGTTTTCGTAAAGATCTCGGCATTACGATCAATGACTTCATTATGGCCGCTTCTTCCGCAGCGCTCAAAGAACACCCCTGGGTGAACAGCCACTGGATCGACGGTGAAGCTGTTGAGCAAGGGGAGATAAACCTGGCTGTGGCCGTTGCAACCGAAGGTGGCCTCTTCTATCCGGTTATTCAAAATGTTGAAAAACTTTCCTTGAAGCAACTTGGCGAGTCTGCCAAGGCCCTTGCAGAAAAGGCACATCTTGGCCAGCTATCTGATGAAGATCAGGAGGGTGGGACCTTTACGATCAGCAATATGGGGATGTTGGGTGTCGAGTCCTT
>JAOUDB010000499.1 GCA_029859485.1 Desulfuromonadales bacterium
GCTGCGACCCGGGAGGGATCAAGGCGCAAGGTGCTTTCCGCGTCAAAGACACCGTACTTGAGGTAAAAAGCTTCTGAGACGATCATCATGACGCAGGAGCCGACTGCCACCAGCAGGTTGGTCCTCAGGCCTGCCGGGCGACCGTGCTTTTCGCGCTCAAGACCGACCAGCCCGCCGGCCAGTGCTGCCAGCAACAGCTTGAGGGTAATATCCAGTTCGATGCTACCCAGTAATGTCGTTTCAAAAAACATACGAAAACTCCTGCTACCATTTTACCTCATACACAGCAAGTCTGCAGGTGCTTTGGGGTAATAGCTCAGGCGTCCTGGTCGGTTCTGGCAAAACGTGGGACTTCCTGTCCTGCTACCTCAACAGTTTCCAGAAACATCAGCAAGGGTCGAACCCATAACGAGTTGCCGTCGTTGAGACAGCGGTAAACCACCAACTGCTCATCCGTTTCACTGTGTCTTGCCACGTCGATGACTTCGTAAAGATTGCCTTTGTAGTGCCGATAGCGACCCGGTTGAATCGTGTGTTGCATAACTTTTCCTTTAGGAAAGTTGTTGCTCGTAATGAAGGATGTCCCAGACTCTGGTACACTTGGACAGATGGATTTTCAACGGGCCTATGAGCCAAACAAAACTTGACAGGCTTAAGCCATTCATTAACGCCAAAGCGCAAAGCAGCAGAGAGAAAAAGAGACATTTTACGAACGATAAGAGCTTTTCCTCTGCATTTAAATTTGCTTTGGTTTACAGCCCCTTTTTAGAAGCCTTCAGAAAGTTCGCCATGACTCCTGCCTCTCGCGACAACCGCCTGCTCGATGCTGTGACGACAGATTTTGCCGTATTACGTGGTCAACCGCAACCCTATGGCGTCAGCAATCTGGCCGAAGGGGTTAATTTTTCTGTCTTCTCACGGCATGCAACCACTCTCAATCTTGTCCTCTTCCAGCCCGGAAACCTCACTCCGTTTCTGGAGTTTCCCTTAGATCCCAAAATCAACCGCACCGGTGATGTCTGGCATCTCTGTGTGCAAGGGCTGGTGCCGGGCTTTGAGTACGGTTACCGGGTTGCACGTGACACGAAAGAGGAGTCGCCCATTCATCGTTTTGATGTTGACAAAGTTTTACTCGACCCCTACGCACGGGCGATTTCGGGCCCTTCCCTCTGGCGGGAATCAAGTCGTGCGGCGTCAATGGCTGGCAATTGGCGCGGGCTGCTGGTCGACGACAAATTTGACTGGGAGATGGATCAGCCGCTCAATCGTCACCTGGCCGAATCAGTGATCTACGAAATGCATGTGCGCGGTTTTACCCGGCATGAGTCAGCTCAGGCCGTTCACCCGGGAACTTTTTTAGGCGTCATTGACAAGATCCCTTACCTGCAGGAACTGGGAGTTACCGCCGTGGAACTCTTGCCGGTCTTCGACTTTGACGAAGCCGACAACTACCGCAAAAACCCCTTAACGGGAGAGGCTTTGCACAACTTCTGGGGCTACCACCCGCTAAGTTTCTTCGCTCCCAAGGCTGCCTACGCCGTCGACAAGAGGCCCGGCGCGCAGCTTCGTGAGTTCAAGGAGATGGTTAAGGCGTTGCATCAGGCCGGCATCGAAGTGATCCTCGACGCGGTGTTCAACCACACCGGTGAGGGCAATGAACAGGGCCGAACCATCTCCATGCGCGGGCTGGATAACAGCGTCTACTACATCGTCGATCCGGAGACGGGAGAGTACGCCAACTACTCCGGTTGCGGCAACACGGTCAATTGCAACCATCCGGTGGTGCGCGATCTGATTATCGATGCTTTGTGCTACTGGGTCACCGAGATGCACGTTGACGGTTTCCGTTTTGATCTGGCCTCCATCCTGGGCCGAGGCCCTGATGGTGAAGTGCTGACCAACCCGCCGCTGCTGGAACGCATTGCTGGCAACCCGGTGCTGGCCAACACCAAGCTGATCGCAGAGGCCTGGGACGCCGCCGGGCTTTACCAGGTCGGCACTTTCCCAAATTTCGGGCGCTGGGCCGAATGGAACGGTAAGTTCCGCGATGACCTGCGGCGTTTCATTCGTGGTGACCTGGCCATGACCCCGGTACTGGCGACCCGTCTGGCCGGCAGCTCAGACCTGTACCAGGATGACGGCCGGGCGCCATACCACAGCATCAACTTTGTCACCAGTCACGACGGTTTCACCCTTGCCGACCTGGTCAGCTACACGGAGAAACACAACGAAGGCAACGGCGAGTACAACGCCGATGGCGACAACCATAACCTGAGTGCCAATCATGGCATCGAAGGACCCAGTGAGGACCCGGCGATCCGCTCTCTGCGAGACAAGCAGGTGCGCAACTTTGCAAGTTTGTTGATCCTGGCTCATGGTGTACCGATGCTGCTCGCCGGAGATGAAATGGGTCGCAGTCAGCAGGGCAACAACAACGCCTGGTGCCAGGATAACGCTCTCAGCTGGATCAATTGGGGCGACCTTGAGAGCAACCGGAAGCTCTTCATCTTCTTTCGCGACCTGATCGCTTTCCGCCAGCGACATGCCTTGCTGCGCCCCCGTCATTTCGAGGGTGAAGAAAGCGGTGAACGCTCCCTGACCTGGCACGGCTTCAGATTGTGCGAGCCAGACTGGTCAGAGGCGTCCCAGTCTCTGGCCATGCATTTACAGGGTACGGATGATGAAGTTCAAATCTACCTGATC
>JAOUDB010000500.1 GCA_029859485.1 Desulfuromonadales bacterium
GCTACATGACTGACAAACGTGCCATGGAGCTGTTGGCAAAGGTTCCGGAAGCAGAACGCAACGCCCTCTTCCTCTTTGAGCGCGGCGCGCTGATGATCCGCGCAGGCAAGCTCAAAAAAGCCCATCAAGACCTGCAGGCAGCCTTGACTGTCGAGCCGGACCTTTTCCCGGCATTCGATGCCTTGGTTGACGTGCTGGCCGCAACTGGTCGCATAGATGAACTGGAGAGCGCTCTTAAACAGAATCTGGCGGCAGAGCGTTTTGTCGGCTACTCGTGGGCCCGTCTTTCCGAATTGCATGCTCAGCGGCGAGAATTGGAACCGGCCCTGGCTGCGGGGCTCAAAGCCATCGACGAAGGTGTCGTGGACCCTGGCCTGATCTCGCTCTGCGCTCAACTCCAGGAGCAGGCGGAACGCTTCGATGAAGCCGAAGATTTACTGATGCGTTTGCCGGGCGGCGGCTGTGGTGGAGGAGCGCACCCCCTGTTGGCCGAATTCTGGCTTCGCCGTGGCAAGAATCTGGACCGGGCTCTCGAATCCTTTAAAGGGGCGATGCGCCAGGAACGTGATAACCCACGCTGGCTGCTACGCATCTCGCAAGTCTACCTGGCAAAAGGGTGGCGCAAGGAAGCCTCCGAGCAGGTCCAGAGGTTGATGAGCCAGGGAGAACTCCCCGAAGAGCTTCGTGCAGAAGTCAAAGACGTGGCAGATCAACTACAACAGAAGTGAACTCCCGCGGGCTTACGACCATGACCTCTTAGAGGCCAAGGCTCGCTTCTTCTGCAGCATATCCATCAAATAAGGGTCTTGGATGACGTCCGGCCGGGTCCGCACAGAGAGCGATGCAGCTCAATCCGCCTTCGGGCGCAGGGGGCGCTGGTTCGAATCCGCTCATACCGACCATCAGTGACATGAGAGTAATTCTCTAAGGGGCCGCTCTTTCTTTTTCAAATCTATTTAAACAACACATTTTCAGGCGACATAGGAGCCAACCCCAACCTTCCCGGCCCGGCAATTTACTTCCTCCGCCTCCGGGGTGCTTTTAAAAGGACGCCCTAGAGAGTTTAAACTCTTTTATTTATCATGAGGGGGTCGAAGCCAGGTAAGAACCCGTGCTATTTTGCAAACATCTGGTGAGAAGTGGAGAAGGGTTTTGAAAATCATTTCGATAAATGGAAGCAGAAGGAAAAAAGGAAATACTGAGCTCCTTATTCAGTCGATATTGAAGCCTGTTGAGAAAAGTGCAACGCATGTTGAATCTATCTTCCTTGGAGATTGCACCATAGGCGCTTGTACTGGCTGTGAAGGCTGCAGAAGCTCTTGGGAGTGTGTCATCAAGGATGACTTTCAATCGTTGGTAGAAATGATGGATGAGGCGGACGGGGTCGTTCTTGCTTCGCCAACCTACTGGTACACAGTAACTTCTGACATGAAATGTTTTATTGATCGCTGCTATAGCCTTATTCAATTCCCCAAAAATCGTAGCGAATGGATTGGAAAATATGATGGGACTGGCAAAACCTGTGTGACTGCAGCCGTATGTGAACAAAAACAGGAAGCAAATATGGGCAACACCCTGACACTCCTTACGGACTTTGCAAAAGATATCGGCTTAAACGTTGTCGATTCAGTGAAGGCTCTAAATTGCTTTGAGGCGGGAAGCATTCAAAAGGAAAAAGCAGCTTTGAAAGACGCTGAAGCAGCGGGGCAGCGACTTTTACAATAAATCACTACACGCAGCTTACCCGAGAAAGCTTTTGTCTTTCTCCCGCCCCACCATTGATTTTTCCCCATAAATGAACTAGCATTAGGCCGCTTTCACAAAAACCACTCAAACTAAGGAGTCTCGCAGATGCATACGCTGAAATTATCGCTCTTCGTTCTGTTCTTTGCGCTTTCCACCTTAATGGGCACTTCAGCTCTCGCCGCCAAAGGCAAGGACCCGACAGCGAACTGGAAACCCAAGTTCGATCCGAGCGGCGCGCAATACACCTACCTGTTGTCATGTGTTGGACACCCGGCGATCGAAGGTGTCGGGGTTGGCTACCGTATCCGTGACAAGGTTTGGGAAAAAAGTGATGGTCGCCTCTTCGTTGACTTCAGACCACTTTCACAACTGGGCGGAGAGAAGGACGTTATTCGCAAACTGCAGATAGGAGCTGTTCACGGCATGATGAGCTCTTCCGTTGCCGCGGCCAATGTAGCGGACACACTCGGCATCGTAAATCTTCCCTATGTCGTTGACACCTTTGAGAAGCTGGACCATTTCCGGGAAACTCCGAAACTCTGGCAACCCTTTCATAATGCTGCGCTGGAACAAAACATCGTCGTTACAGACGTCACCGGCTATGGTTCATATGGTTGGGCAACCAATTCCCCCGTCAAGAACATCGAAGAGGCAAAATCGATCAACTTCCGAATTGCTCAAGCTCCGGTCAACATTGACTTCTACAAAGCCTGGGAGCTCAAATTTACCGTAATGCCTTGGCCGGATGTCCCTCAAGCGCTACAGACGGGGGTCATTACCGGCCTTGACCACACGCCTATCGTTTGCAACATCAGTGGCAAATTCAATGTAGCGAAGAATTACACCCAGCTCGACTATGCACAGGGCCTTTATATTCACCTCACCAACACACGCTGGCTGAACAAACTCCCGCAAGACCTTCGCCAGATCCTCCTCGATAC
>JAOUDB010000501.1 GCA_029859485.1 Desulfuromonadales bacterium
GATAACACTAACGCGCCGTCCTGAAGCCGCAAGAGTATCAATGACTTGTTCACAGTAGAGATCACCGACGGTTGGATTCGTTACGATGGCAACCTTCTCCGGGAAACCAACGTCGTCGAGCGCTGACCCCAAATTTGGCAACACCCGCTCCCCGATAACAATGGGGTAACTGTTTTCTCCAAGCCCAACAACAATCTCAGCCATCGATCATTCCTTAATAATCAGTCCATCATGAATATTTTGTGCAATTTCCATCGGAGTCAACCCATCTACGCTTACTATGATATCAGCCTCGGAATAAAATGTTTGCCTCTTAACCCAAAGGGTCTTAAGTTCATCCCAGTTTTTTTCCGTTGTAACAAGGGGTCGATCAACACTGTTCTTCAGACGTTTCTCTAAGGTCGGCCATGACGCAGACAAATAAACAACTTTACCCATGCTTGCCATAGCTTCCCGATTGAACTCACGAACAACGATACCCCCACCTGTAGCATAGACAGCAGCAGGTTGTTCTTTAAGCTCACCAAGTAAATCAGTTTCACAGTTACGAAAATATTCTTCTCCATCTGTAGCGAAGATCGTTGCAATAGATCGCTTCTCGCGTTGCACAATTCTTTCATCCAGATCAACAAAAGGCATATTCAACAGATCCGCCGTCAACTGTCCGACCGTTGACTTGCCTGCCCCCATAAATCCCGTCAGAAAAACTGGTTTTAAATATTCTTTCGACAGAGTAACAACCTATGACCGATACAGAAAAGGACAGGGGAAACCTGTCCTTTTCAAACTTATTTATCTTGCTTGCTAGCTACTCGACAATTCGCGGGGTAATGAAGATCAACAACTCACGACGATCACGCGATTTCGATTTCGAGCGGAAGAGGCCCCCAAGAAGAGGAATGTCTTTCAGGAATGGAACGCCTGTTGCGCTCTCTCTTTCATCCTCAATGAATATTCCACCGATAACAGTGGTCTGGCCATCTCTAACGAGCGCTTTGGTCTGTGCTTTCTTTTCGTCAATTGAGACGGCATCACCTGTTGCAGTTGGAACAACCGTACCAACTGCACTATTGGAGACGTTGATATCAAGAAGGATACTACCGTCCGGATTAATCTCGGGGGTGACCTCCAGCTTCAATTCGGCATTTTCAAACTTCACATCCGTACCGGAATCGCTGACCGTGGAGAACGGGATTTTTGTACCCTGTGAGATCACAGCTTTTTCACCATTCAGAGTTGTAATACGCGGCGTTGAAACGATCTTGCCTTCACCTGAATTCTCCAAAGCCTGAAGTCTCAAATCAATATTAAGCTGGTCGTCCAGTGCAGCTATGGCAACGGTACTTCCCAAGCCGGCGCCAACAGTCGGAGCAAGTGCAACGGCACCTCCCAAGCCTAGAGCTGCATTAGGGACGGTAAGGCTCTTTGTCGTGGGATCGACATTCTGATCATAATCAAAATTCCACTTCACACCCAGGTTACGTGAGAAGTTGGTGTTTGCCTCGACAATACGCGCTTCAATCATGACCTGCCGCTCAGGCTTATCGATCTGAGCTATCATGTCCCGCATCTGGTCCAAAACATCGGCAACATCACGGACAATAAGCTGTTTATTGCGAGAATCCGCGATAATTGAGCCGCGATCCGATTTTATATCTGTGAGATACCCCTTCATATCATCAACGCCAGCGTAACTGATAAGGAAGGCTCTCGTTTCCAGGACACCCTCTTCGATAGCAATTGTTTGCTCTTTCATCGCCGCTTGTTCCAGCTCTCTGAGCTTACCTTTCGGCATAATTCTCAGGACATTACCCTCCTGAACCTTGCCAAGGCCAGCCGTCTCCAGCACCAGGTCAAGAGCCTGGTCCCAAGGGACATCAATCAGACGTAGAGTGACATTACCGCCGACATCGCTGCTTGCCAGAATATTAAGATCGCTGACATCCCCAATAAGCTGCAGGATGCTACGAACATTTGCAGAGTCAAAGACCAGGGTGATTTTCTCACCCGTATAACGAGCCGCTTCTGCAGCCATCTCATCTGCAGTTACAGGCCTAAATGTGGGAGCGGAGCGTTGTTGAACAATTCCAGCAGGAGCATCTTGGGTTGCCTCAGGAGCCACAACTTCGACCTGACTGACAGCTGCGGGGACGGGCTCTGCGTAAGCACCATCATCAACAACCAGACGAACGGTAGAGCCCTCTTTCTCAAGCGCGTAGGCTACCGCGCCTTTCATAACAACCGCGATGCGGACATTCTGATGATCACCGTCGGCAACGGTGTAAGGTGTTACAGAAGTGACAGCACTGGGAAAAGCCGAAGCGTCTATGGTTCTGCGCAGAGCGCGACTGATCGAGGCATTGACAAGTTCAAAACGAATCAGGTTGCCTTCTTCAACCGGTTCGGAAACCTTTACTGGTCCCGAAAGCGTAACAGCAATGACACTGCGGCCTTCTTCATTGAGAAAATCAATGGCTTCAACAGCAACAGGCCCCGACATGACAGGTGGTGCTTTAAGAGGTTTCTTTGCTTCAACAACAGGTGTTGCAACCGCTGCTACAGGTGCGGGAGCAGTTTCCGAAGCCTTTTCCTGCGTTACGACAGGTGCGGCTGCAACGGTTTTTGTATTGTCATTACCCCAGGAGACGATGATATCGGCGCTACGACCTTCAACGGTATGCTCA
>JAOUDB010000502.1 GCA_029859485.1 Desulfuromonadales bacterium
AGCTTATGAACGAGACTCCAAATGGGAGCTTGCCTTAGAGGCTTTTCTTGGCATTGAGAGTGGCTCTTCATTTTACGATGATGCAATTTCTCACATCGGCTACATCTATCTTGAAACCGATCGTGTCGAAGAAGCTATCTCAATACTGGAAAGGAGAATGACTTCGGGAAGACCTCGCCCGCAACTCTTTAATTACCTTGCTTCTCTTTATATGGCTCAGGGACAGGGCGACCTCGCGTTGTCGACAGTAGGTAATGGCCTCGAATTGTATCCGGAAAATACCGACCTTCTTTATCAGAAAGCCTTGATTCTCGAGCGGGTTGGCCGTCACCAGGAGGCGGCCCAGGAGATGAAGACTCTCCTCAGCTTTGATGACAAGCATGCAGAGGCCTTGAACTTTCTCGCTTATGATCTGGCTGTTAAGAATAGAAATCTCGATGAAGCTCTGCACTATGCTGAGCGGGCTATTGCTCTGAACCCCGCACCACATATCATGGATACCCTTGGCTGGGTCTATTACCGCATGGGCCGCTTGATAGAGGCGCTCAAGATCATAGAGGAGGCCAGCCGCGAACTTTCGGAGGATGCTGTTATTTTCGAACATCTCGGAGAAATTCATCTGTCTTTAGGTAACCTTGAACAGGCGCGCACTGCCTTTGAGAGAGCTCTGCAATTGGCGCCGGATAACGATAAGCTTCGTGAAAAACTTGAAACGCTTGCTGACTCGCTGTGACAGGTTGATCATGCCACGGCGTGTTTTGCTGCCTGCCTTAACTCTTCTTGTCATCTTTCTGGCGTCCTGCGCCCCCTTGCGCCCTGAGCTCGGCCCGCCTGTCAGTTCTGACTTTGCTGATGCGCTCATTCAGAAATGGCGCGATAAGGCTCTCAGCATAAACTCCATTCAGGGTCTGGCAAAATTAAAGCTGGAAGCACCTTTGAACAACATCAGTGCAAACCAGGTTCTCCTGGTCGAGGGGCCGGATCGACTGCGGGCAGAGACTCTCAGCCCTTTTGGAGTGCCTCTGCTTCTTCTTGTAGCCGATGGCGAAAAAATGGGTGCCTTGCTGCCCGCCCAAAACATTTACTATCAAGGGTCATCGAGCCCTGAGAATCTGGGCATGTTCGTAAACCTGCCTTTGGCGTTGTCTGATCTTGTCGGTGTTCTCTTGTATCAGCCTCAGATAATTGAATCCTGGAAAAAAGAAGCTTTCACACTCAAGACCGGGGGCTGGTTATTGATTCATAGCGGTACCTTGCAGCGGCAGGAATTTATTTTTAATAACATGCAGGAGTTGATAGAGGTGTCCTATTTCAAAGACAATGATCTGTTGTTGAAGGTTCAGTATGCCGAATTTTCTGAGTCGGACAGCTCTTATCCGAAGCTGTTGACTTTGGAGATCCCTGAGAAATATGCAACGGTAACCCTGGACTTTTCAGATGTAGAAACAAATGGTCAAATTCGCCCGGAGCTCTTTAAGGTCGCTCCCCCTGCAGGTGCACGTGTTGTGTATTTGCCCGATTGAACAAAGTTTTCTGAGCAGGATTGCACGTCTAACTCGTAAGGGGTGTTTGTGAGATATCTACTGATTTGTGTTTTGTTATTCGTGGCCGTTGCCTGTGAGCAGCAAGAAACTGTCATCCCTGCAGAAGGTGAGGCGGCAAAGCCGGTCCATGGCGACACCTTTATCGAGGCGTCTATTGGCGAACCAAATAATCTGCTGCCGGTACTTGCTTCCGACTCCGCCTCAAGTGATATCAACGGCAAGGTCTACAACGGTCTGATTCGTTACGATAAAAACCTGCAGCTGGAAGGTGAATTGGCAGAATCCTGGGAGATTTCTGAAGATAAACTCTCCTTTACCTTCCATCTGCGTAAAGATGTTACCTGGCATGACGGCGCTCCTTTCACCAGCGCCGATGTCCTCTTTACTTACCAACTGTATATCAACCCGGATGTGCCGACCTCCTATGCTGAAGACTTCCTGCAGGTTGCCAAGGCTGAAGCCCCCGATCCCTACACTTTTCGAGTGACTTACGAAAAACCCTATGCTCCGGCTCTGGAAAGCTGGGGAACACCGATTCATCCCAAGCATCTGCTTGAAGGTAAAGAGATTACCAAGAGCCCTCTCTCTCGTAGCCCGGTAGGCACCGGCCCGTACAAGTTCGTCAAGTGGGATGCCGGAGAGAAGGTGGTGTTACTTGCCAACCCCGATTACTTTGAAGGCCAGCCCTATCTCCATCGTATTGTCTATCGTGTCATTCCTGATTCTTCGACCCAGTTCCTCGAATTACAATCCGGTGGTCTCGATTACATGGGGCTGACACCGATTCAGTACAGTACTCAGACCGACACTCCGGCATTTAAACGCAAATTCAACAAATACCGTTACCTGTCTTTCAGTTACACTTATCTCGGCTATAATCTGACCAAGCCGCTCTTTCAGGATAAGAGCGTTCGCCAAGCCATTTCCTACGCCATTAATAAACAGGAGTTGATAGACGGAGTCCTGCTGGGGCTCGGACAGGCGGCAACAGGACCATACAAGCCGGATACCTGGGTTTATAACGCCAAGGTCAAACGTTACGATTATAACCCGGAGCTGTCACGTTCCCTGTTTGCTGAGGCGGGTTGGGTTGATAGTGATGACGACGGTGTGCTGGACAAGGACGGTGAAAGACTGGC
>JAOUDB010000503.1 GCA_029859485.1 Desulfuromonadales bacterium
GGCCCCAGTAGCCTATGGCGCTGTCTGGATCGGTTTCGACCGTCTCAGTAAAGGCTGCGCGGGCTCCTACGTAGGTCATGTGGTGCAGCAGAGCGAGTCCGCGTTCTGCTGCTTTGCTGGCTGTTTCGTTACAGGAAAAAGGTAGGATCACGGTACCTAACTGGTCACCGTAAATGTTCGCAGAACCTGATGCCTGCGCTTCCGAATGATTTTCATGGGCAAGGGCTACTCCTGAAAGAGAACTGAGGAGAACGACCAATCCCCATAGGCAGATTTTTTTCATGGCTGATCCCTTTCCGCTCCGCTCACACTAAAAGTAAAAAAGCCGAGCTTACCGTTAGAATTTGTCCTTCGGTAGCTCGGCCATCTTGTAGTGAAAGGAGGTGAGATCCGCCGCTTTCCGTCCCCGCTTTTCAGCAGGTTTGGTTTTATCGAGACCTGTTAAATTTATTATCCTCTCCTGTTAGTTCTGGAGTCAAGGGGGGGCTAATTAAACAAAAGTTGTCGACAATACATTGTGGGAGGATTAATAAATATCCTCCCGCAGCAGAGGCCATGTAAGTAATTGGAAACAAAAGCAAATGTAATGCTTCTTCTAGTCAGACCTTAACGCTTCGGGTCTTATCTCGGCATCAAGCTCTTTGCCATACCTGAGGACGATTTCCGGTAAGGCTTCAACATCAGACGAGGTTGTCCTGAAGTTAACAATGCAGGCACGCAGAAGATACTTGCCTCCAATGACAGCATTTGAAATGAAGACCTCTCCGCTTTTTTGCAACCGGTTGACAAGCTCCTCGTTCAATTTATTCAAGTAATCCTCTGCAGTTGCTGATTCCTTGTTCAAGCTCTGAGGTATGAACCTGAAGGTCGTAATGCTCAAGTTTTGAGTTGCCTCTTGTAATTCCGGATATCTACCAACTTCTATGTGGAGATGCCTCGCAAGAGCGATGTCGTCGCCGATCATTTGAAGATAGCCTTCCCGGCCAACCTGGCGGAGGCCCAGCCATACCTTCAATGCGCGGAAACCACGAGAGTTTTGTAAGCCGAAATCGAGGTAATTGATTGGCGGGTCTTCTTTTGTTCCGTCAAAATTATAATAAGTAGGATGATGGCTGAAGGTTTCAATCAGATGCTGTTGCTCACGAACCAGAGCACAGCCTGCTTCCAGCGGGCTGTATAGCCATTTGTGAGGGTCAAGTGCGAGTGAATCCGCCTGTACTAATCCCAGCAGGTGCTCAGGTGCGTCCGCTAGCCCGGCTGCCGGTGCACCGTAGGCGCCATCGACGTGGAACCATAAATTGTATTTTTTGCAGATGGTTGCAATCGTGGGCAGTGGGTCAATGGCCCCCGTACTGACTGTCCCGGCCGACCCAACGACTAGAAAAGGAAGATAGTTGTCAGATAAGTCTGATTTGATTTGTATTTCCAGGGCTTCCATGTCCATTTTTTGATCTGAATCTGTTTCAATCCAACGTACATGCTTGGCCCCCAAGCCGAACAGCTCGGCGGCCTTGTCTATCCAAGTGTGGGTTTCTCTTGAAACATACGCAACAAGAGGTCGGTTACTTGTGGATAGGCCTTCTTCGTTAAAATCCGAATCTGCTTTTATCTTGCGAGCAGCCAGAAAACAGACAAAGTTTGCCATATTCCCGCCACTAACCAGAAGTCCGCCACAGGTCCTGGGGTAGCCAATCAAGTCTGCGACCCAACGAATCGTCTGAGCCTCTATTTCGCTTGCGATTGGCGACAGTATAGCGGCCCCTACGTTCTGGTTTAATGCCGAGGCTAGCAGGTCGGCCAGTACTCCGATTGGAGCTGCAGAGGATGTAATATATCCCCAGAACCTAGGATGTCCGTTAAATAGTGAGTGGTCGAAGAGTTGATTTGTTACTTCTGCAAACAATTCTTTTGCGGAAGTCCCTCTTTCGGGAAGATTGTCGTTGCCAAGCAACTGGCGTATTTTTAGAAAGGACTCGTTGGTAGTGACAGGTCGTTGTGGGAGATCATCGAGAAATTCTGCAATATCCTCTATAAGTTGATGCCCCAACTCTCGAAATTCTTCTCCATGCATTTCCAGGGGGGCGTCCCGATTACTTAGATTCGGAAACTTGTTGTTGGTTGTCATGATTATTCTCCCAAAAGGAAAAACCACCCAGCACAGAAGGTGCTTCCATTAAAGAAAATCTTTTCAGGGCACCTTATAGGGGCGACCAGGAATCAAACCGTCTCCAGATATTTATGAATCAGCTCAACAGCTACAGCTCCTTGTCCCACGGCGGAAGCCACTCGTCTAATCGCGCCATGCCTTACATCGCCGGCAGCAAAGATGCCTGGAACGTTGGTTTCGAGGATAAAAGGATCTCTTGGCAAGGTCCAATTCTTGGGTCGATTGCCGTCAATAAACAAATCAGGTCCGGTGTAAATATAATTATTCTCGTCCTTTTGAATGAGGTCACCGGTTAATTCCGTGGCTGGGACAGCGCCGGTAAAAATAAAAACGGCATCGGCCGCTTCAGATATGGATTCTCCACTGTCATTATTTGTTAAAGTAATGGTTTCTAACTTTGCGGCGCCTTCAACAGCGGTTAATTCTGTATTGCGGAGAGTCGTAATATTGTCTGTTTGACTTATTTGATCGATGAGGTAGGTCGACATGCTCTTTCGAAGGGATTTGCCC
>JAOUDB010000504.1 GCA_029859485.1 Desulfuromonadales bacterium
GTGACTTTGAAGCCGTCTGGAGACCAGAGGGTGAAAGCATTTACGGGTCCCGCCGACCAATGCCGGCACGAATCACAATGGCAATAGGCCATTAACGCGGGTTCTCCTGTAACGCTGAATTGTACAGCACCACAAAAACAACGACCTTTGTATGTTTGTTCCATATTCATGAGCTATCTCCTGCTGTTGATGTGTTGTCCTTCCTAATCTTTGAATTTCACAGGTGATTGTGGTTGGCAATTCACCCGCAGCTGAAAAATATCTGGTCGTGAATAATGCCCGGTCACGTCGAGTGCCCTTTTCGCAGTTCTGGCTTTCTCCAGGTCTATTTCGCAATACAAAATGCCAGTCTCCTTGTGCATTGGTCCTGCAATAATCTCACCGTCAGGTGCAATAACAATGGAGTCGCCCGGGTTCACCCACTCCTCTCTGTCCGGGTAGAGAGTGTCTTTGGCCGGAAAATCTTCAGGCAGGTCGCTGGCGCGGATCAGGTTGCCGCAGCCGACGACCCAGCACCGGCCCTCAAGGGCGATATGTTGCAAACTTCCTGTCCAGTTGTCGCCGCTGTCGTAGGTTGGGGCGATGTAGATTTCTACTCCCTGGGCGTACAACGCATAGCGAGCGAGCGGCATGTAGTTCTCCCAGCACAGCAAGGTGCTGATTCGGCCTGCAGGCGTTTCGACGGCTTTGAGTCCAGTTGCATCACCAAAACCCCACACCATGCGTTCCGGGTTGGTCGGCATGAGCTTGCGGTGCTTGTTGAGGAGAGAGCCGTCTGCGCCAATCACGACCATGCTATTGTAAAGAGTCGATTGGCTGAGTTGACTGTCTCGCTCTTCGATGCCGCAAACGATGGTGACTTCAAGCTCCCGAGCGGCTTCATAAAGCGGATCCAGGTCGTTCGAATCCATGCTTACGGCGTTGCTCAATAAGCGTTCGTGCAGCTCTTCTGAGAGGCTAAAATCACCTCCTGGTCTGAGACGCCAGATCCAGGTGGGGTAACCGGGGATGAAAGCTTCGGTAAAAACGACAAGGGCGGCATTGTTTGCCGAGGCCTCGTGCACGGATTCAACGGCCTTCGCGATAGTCTTTTCTTTATCCAGAAAAACGGGGGGTTTTTGAACAATGGCCAGTTTTGTCATTGCTTTTCCTGTCCGAGGGTTTGACGAGGAATTTTATCTTTTAAACAACGATAGCATTAATTTCTTACCCTTCAAGTTGTCAATGCGTCTGGGGGGGGCGTTGGGAGTTCAAATGCTTGGCTGTTGTCTTTATGGTTTTCTGCTGGAAGGGGTGGCGAAATTCTTAAGGTCAGATCATTCGGACGGCATTTCTACACTATCTCTACGCTTAAGGTAATGAGCAATCCCGAAACCCAACAGCATAAACAGTGCCGAGAGAACCACAACCAGGGTGCGATTGTGAACCCCTGGTGCGGCGATGCCGCCAAGTAGAACAAAGCCAATCAGGGAGGGCAAGATGCCGATAAATGTGCCGATTGCGTAGTCACGCTGGCGGATTGCGGTCAGACCGCAGCTAAAGTTCACCGCGTCAAAGGGAAGCATGATCAGGCGCATGGTCATAACCGAGACGATACCATTCTGTTTCAGCTTCTCGTCCCAACGACTCATCAGTTGCGTGGAATGGGTTGCGACGCTTTCACGACCAAACCAGCGCACCAGAGAAAAGCCAAAGTTGGCGCTGGCGTTCTCCCCGATGATGGTGAAGAGGGTGCCGAGCCAGGGGCCGAATATCAATCCCGAGGCAATGGTCAGGAGGGTGGCCGGGAAGAGGATCAAGGGGCGTATGGCGTAGAGGACGATATAGATGAACGCCGCATTAACCAGTCCAACGTTGTCGAGCCATTTCTGGAGGAGCGAGGGCACGCTGGTCAGAGCAATTCCCGATTGCCACCAGCAGAACAGTGCAAAAAGAAACAGGCTGAGCCAGAGGCCGCCGAAGATGAGCTTGAGCGCAGAATTTTTCAATTGTGTGCAAAACGAGGCACTTCAAAAGGGGCACCCTGAATCAGAGTGCCCCTTTGACATGGTCGTGAAAAAAGTGACTTTTAGTCGGTCCGGTTGGTGATTTCGATCAGGTGATAGCCGAACTGTGTCTTGACCGGGCCGAGGACCTTGCCCACGTCACCGGAGAAAACCACTTCATCAAACTCTCTAACCATCTGGCCCGGCGAGAACTCACCCAGGGCACCGCCCTGCTTGCCTGACGGGCATTGGGAATGAGTTTTGGCGATCTCGGCGAAATCTTCACCGCCTTCAATCAAGTTTTTGAGGGTGTTGCAGTCGGCTTCGCTGGGAACCAGGATATGTCGTGCACTTGCTCTTGCCATGATAAAACTCCTTCTGTTGTTTGGAATTATGAGTTTACTGGTTTTAGCCGATTTGAGATTTTTTGTCCAATTTCTGTTAATGGACAGGTGCTTTTATTGGTACATAGGCAAGAGTTTTCCCCAGTGATATTAGAGACCTCTCCGTGGTCAACTTTTTGGTGCGTAACAGGCTGTAGAGGGTTCTTGACTTGACGACTGGTGATTGGGTAAAGTGCGAGCACAAAAGTTCAGATGCCGTAAGGCTTAAAAGGAAACCCGGTGCGAATCCGGGACGGGCCCGCCGCTGTAACCGGGGACGAACATCGCAAGTATGTCACTGACTC
>JAOUDB010000505.1 GCA_029859485.1 Desulfuromonadales bacterium
CAGTTTTTCTTCGTTTTTCGGATTAATTTCATTCTCTTCGGCGGCACTCAACGGAAAGAGGGCAATCAAGATCAAAATCAAAAACATGGAAACAAACAGAGCAACAGATTAACGATCTGTTGCTCTGAGGCTACCGAAAAAAAAGGATCTATAACCCTTTTTCACCCTCCTGCAGTCGTCAAAACCAACTTCCCATGCTTCACCCCCTTGGTGCCGATCAGCTCATCAGCCAATCTTTTCACCTGGGCGGCTGTACCGCGCACCACGACGACTTCCAGACAATGGTGAGTGTCGAGGTGAACATGCAGCGCTGAGATGATGGCATCGTGGTGTGAATGCTGATGCTCGGTCAACTTGTCGGACAGGTCACGGGTATGATGATCGTAAACCAAGGTAACCGTGCCGACCGTTGGTGTGGTGTCGGCATTTTCCACCTGGTCTTCAACCAGTGCACTACGAATCATGTCGCGGATTGCCTCGGAACGATTGACGTAACCCTTGGAGGTGATCAGCTGGTCGAAGTTGTCGAGCAGGCTTGGGTTTATAGATATTCCGAAACGGGCAAGTTCTGTCATCTCGTCCTCACGTATGTGTATTTACGGTATAAAGGGCAATTTAATGTCTTTGCTTCTGCACAGGTTGATATTTTCTGCGAATCTTTACATGGGAGTTTTGCAAGGGTCAAGAATCTTGCCTGCTTAGCGATTCTTATGAACTTCTCATCCACAGGCTGTCCACGGGTTTTTACACAATATATAGTGCGGGGCAGGTATTTTTTTAACTATATCTAGTGTTTTTCCCCTTGCCATTTTCAAACGGTGTGTTACTTTCCTAGAGGTGCTTATTTTGCTTGGGGAGGATGCTGTGTTGGAATTTATTCGTAAGAGGGACGGTCGGCTTGTAGCCTTTGAAGAACAAAATATTATCTCTGCCATTCAGAAGACGGTTAAGGCCGTCGGTGGTTCGGATATGCAACAGGTCTCCGACATCGGCCGCCAGGTTGTCGGTATCCTCGAAGTCATCTACAAGGATGGGCGGATACCGACCGTTGAGAATGTTCAGGACCTGGTCGAAAAAATCCTCATCGAAAATGGTCATGCAAAGACCGCCAAAGCCTACATCCTCTATCGCCAACAACACGCATCTCTGCGTGAAACCAAGGCCATTATCAAGGAATCGATCGAATCGATGGATTCCTATCTTACCCAGGAGGACTGGCGGGTCAATGAGAATGCCAATATGGGTTACTCTCTGCAGGGGCTGAACAACCATATCGCTTCCAACGTTACCAGCAACTACTGGCTGAACAAGATTTACCCACACTATGTTGCCGACGCTCATCGCGGTGGCGACTTCCATATCCACGATCTCGGCATGCTTTCGGTCTATTGCTGCGGTTGGGATCTTAAAGACCTCCTTCTCAAGGGTTTCAGCGGCGCTTATGGCAAGGTCCAGAGCGCACCTCCCAAGCACTTCCGTACCGCTCTCGGTCAGATCGTCAACTTCTTTTATACCTTGCAGGGCGAAGCTGCCGGTGCCCAGGCCTTTGCCAATTTTGACACGCTACTCGCACCCTTCATCCGTTACGACGGCCTTTCGTATAAGGAAGTCCGCCAGTCGATGCAGGAATTCATCTTTAATATGAATGTGCCGACCCGGGTCGGTTTCCAGACACCTTTTACCAATATCACCCTGGACCTTGCTCCCCCGCGTGACGTTGGCAAGGAAGCCATTGTTATCGGCGGCCAGTTGATGGAGGCGACTTACGCTGACTTCCAGGAAGAGATGGATCTTTTCAATCGGGCCTTCTGCGAGGTGATGATGGAAGGCGATGCTTCCGGTCGCATCTTCTCCTTCCCGATCCCGACGGTTAATATTACCAGTGAACTCGATTGGGACAGCCCTCGCTTCAAGCCCGTCTGGGAGATGACGGCCAAGTACGGTATCCCTTATTTCAGCAACTTCATCAATTCCGACATGGACCCCGAAGATGCCCGCTCCATGTGCTGCCGGTTGCGACTCGATAACCGCGAGCTGCGGAGACGGGGTGGCGGTCTGTTTGGATCCAACCCTCTGACCGGGTCGATCGGAGTGGTGACTCTTAACCTGCCCCGGGCGGCATACCAGGCAGAGGACGTCGATGGCTTCTTCGCCAGGATCTCCGACCTGATGCGCATCGCTTACGAATCTTTCGAGATCAAGCGCAAGCAGTTGGAGCGTTTGACAGAAGAAGGGCTTTACCCTTACAGCCGTTTCTACCTGCAGGGGATTCGCGAGCGCAGTGGCCGTTTCTGGGATAATCACTTTTCCACCATCGGCCTGCTCGGTATGAATGAGGCTATGCTCAACCTGGTTGGCAAGGGCATTGAAACTCCAGAAGGCAAGAGCCTCTCCGTGCGCACCTTGCAGTTCATGCGGAGCCAGTTGGAAACCTATCAGGAAGAAACCGGTCATCTCTACAACCTTGAAGCGACTCCGGCAGAAGGAACCAGCTTCCGCCTGGCTCGTGCGGATAAGACGCGTTACCCTGATATTATTACTGCCGGAGATGCCGAGCCTTACTACACAAACTCGACACAGCTCCCCGTCGGTACCACGGATGATATCTTCCAGGCGCTCACTCACCAGGATTCACTGCAGACTCTCTACACCGGCGGCACCGTGTTCC
>JAOUDB010000075.1 GCA_029859485.1 Desulfuromonadales bacterium
GCTCCTTGACCACCACCAGATCCATAAGGTCATGTTCAAAAACCACACCCATAAAATCCTGCACCGAGATAATCCCGGCCAGCTCTCCCTGGGCATTCACCAGGGGGAAATTGGTGTGCTTGGCCTGCTCTATGAAACTGGCAAACTGGCCCAGTGTCATATGCTCCGGGATGGTCTCTACATCACGAACCATGACGTCACCAACCTGCAGCGATTTCATGATATTTCGTTCTTTGCCCGCCTCAAGGTCGATGCCGAGCCGAGAGAGTTCGACGGTTTCCAGGCTGTCCTTTTTGAAATGCCGCGCGAAGGCAGTGCCAATCACACAGGTCAGCATGATCGGCACGATAACTTCATAGCTGTCGGTGATCTCAAAGAGGAGAAAGATCGCCGTCATCGGTGCGTGGGTCGCTGCCGAAAGGAACGCCCCCATCCCGACCAGGGCGTAGGCACCCGGGGTAATTCCAGCGGTCGGAAACAATTGGGCAGCGATATGTCCGAATGCGCCACCAGTGACCGCACCCAGATAAAGGCAGGGAGCGAAGAGCCCCCCCGGTAGTCCCGATCCGAGGGTAATCGAGGTTGCAATCGCCTTGGCTATGACCAATCCTGCCAACAGGTACCAGGTCTCCTTGCCGAAGAGGACATCTCCCATAAATTCATAACCGTTGCCGAAGACCTGGGGGAAGCCAAGGCCGATGATACCGACCAGCAGGCCCCCGATGGCCGGCTTGGCGAGTCGGTGAATTTTCAGAGCTGCGAAGCGGTCCTTGATCTTGAAATGGGTATCAATGAACAGCGCCGCCAGGGCACCGATCAAAAGCCCAAGCAGAACATAGAGGATCAACTCCCAGTAGTTTCGTACCATGTAAGCCGGGGCGAGGAGTTCCGGTACGTTGCCCAGCAGCGCTCGGGAAACAACCGTCGCCATGCCACTGGCGATCACAATCGAAGTAAAGCTGGACAGTTCAAATGACGCCAGCAGGACGATTTCCTGGGCGAAGAAGACCCCGGCGATCGGCGCATTAAAGGTGGCTGCAACACCGGCTGCTGCACCGCAAGCGACCAACACCTTGAGACGATCGCCGCTCATCTTGAAGAGCTGTCCGAACTGGGAACCGATCGCACCACCGATCATGGCAATCGGGCCCTCCTGTCCGGCCGAACCACCGGTACCAATGGTCACTGCGGCGCCGAGTCCACGGGTAAAGATAGGCCGCAGACGCAACTTGGAACCACGCAGGTTGACACGTTCGAGAAAAGCCGAGAAGCCCCCTTTGAGGTCTTCGCCAAACCAGTGCCAGATCGGGATGATCAGCAAGCCACCGATCAGCGGGCAGAAAACCACGGCCAGACGAGACCAGCTCCATTCCTCGAGGGAATAACCGAAAAAGTGTTCACTCTGTTCGAAAACCCCCCAGTGAATCAGTTCAATGGTTTTACGAAAAGCGTAGTTTCCCAGACCACCCAGAAGGCCGATCATGACGGCCAGAATGATCAGGAAAGTATTTTCGCTGATGCGAAAAGAACGTTGCAACGCGATCAGGGGCTGGCGCAAACGTTCAAAAAGTTGTTTCTTGTAAGTCAACAGCTACTCCACGGTGACGCTTTTAGCGAGGTTACGGGGTTGGTCAACGTCGGTGCCCTTAAGAACGGCGATATGATAGGAAAGCAACTGCAGAGGAATTGTGGTCAACACCGG
This sequence comes from Desulfuromonadales bacterium, assembly GCA_029859485.1. Lineage (GTDB taxonomy): Bacteria > Desulfobacterota > Desulfuromonadia > Desulfuromonadales > BM103 > M0040. The sequence goes on from JAOUDB010000075.1 coordinate 1,703, forward strand.
CATCAGGTCATCGATCGTCTGAGGAACGACCAGAACGGTTTCTGCTTTGTCCGCCAGCCCGGTCTCCGCCTGATCGGTAATCGCCACAACACGGCCACCGCGTGCCTGCACTTCTTCCATGTTGGCGGCCACTTTCTCAAAAGTTTCATTGTGTGGAGCAATCACCACCACCGGCAGCTGTTCATCGATCAGGGCAATTGGACCGTGCTTCATCTCACCCGCAGGATAACCTTCAGCATGGATGTAGGAAATCTCCTTGAGCTTGAGCGCCCCCTCCAGAGCAATCGGATACTGGTTGCCGCGACCGAGATAAAGAAAATCTTGAACATGCATAAGTCCGTGTGAAGCTTTCTCTATGGCTTCGTCCAACTCCAGACATTGCTCGACCTTACGCGGCAGACTGATCAGTTCACCAAGCATCTGGCGGCAGGCTTCCTGATCCAGCAGGCCACGAACTCGCCCGATATGGAGGGTAAAGAGATAAAGAGCAATCAACTGGGTGGTAAAGGCCTTGGTCGAGGCGACCCCGATTTCCGGCCCGGCGTGGGTATAGATGACGCCATCACTCTCACGGGCAATTGAAGACTCGACCACATTGCAGATGGCCAGGACCTTGCCGGCCTTGCCATGGGCTTCACGTAGAGCAGCCAGAGTGTCAGCCGTTTCACCACTCTGGCTGATCAGGATCGTCAGAGTCCGTTCGTTGACCAGAGGATCGCGGTAACGGAACTCGCTGGCAATATCGACTTCGACGGGAATCCGGGCATGCTTTTCGATCATGAACTTTCCAACCAGGGCCGCATGCCAGGAGGTGCCGCAAGCGACGATATAGATGCGCTCCAAACCCTTCAGGGTGGCATCATCGAGATTAAGTCCCTCGAGAAAGACTTCGCCATGGTCTTCACGGATACGCCCGGCAATGGTGTCGGCAATCGCCCGCGGCTGCTCATAAATTTCCTTGAGCATAAAGTGCCGATAGCCGTCTTTTTCGGCCATAACCGGGCTCCAGGTGATTGTCTTCGGGGCTTTCTCAACCGGGGTTCCATCCAGGGTCGTAATGTCCATCCGTTCGGCGGTAAATACCACCAGCTCGCCATCTTCGAGAAAAATCATCTCGCGGGTATGCGAGAGCATGGCCGGAATGTCAGAGGCCACAAAGTATTCACCCTGGCCTTGTCCGACCACCAGGGGCGAGCCCTGCTTGGCGGCGATCAACTTGCCGGGTTCTTTATCAGAGAGAATCGCGACGGCATAGGCCCCCCGTACGTCAGAAAGCGCATTACGCACGGCCGCTTCAAAATCACCACAGTCCCGAAAATGTTGCTCTACCAGGTGGGCAATAATCTCTGTATCCGTCTCAGAAATGAAATTATGCCCCTGCTCACGCAGCTGGTTCTTAAGGTCGAGATAGTTTTCAATGATGCCATTATGGACGACGACAAAACCACCGGCATTGTGAGGATGGGCATTGACCTCAGAAGGGCGCCCATGGGTCGCCCAACGGGTATGACCGATACCGGTCTGCCCGGTCAGGGGCTTCTCGTGCAACTTCTTTTCCAGGTTGATCAACTTGCCCTCGGCACGAGAGATATTAATTTTACCCTGGTTGAGGGTTGCGATTCCGGCGGAATCATAACCACGATATTCAAGCTTGCGCAGACCGTCCAGAACGATGGGGGTTGCTTCCTGGGGGCCGATATAACCAACAATGCCACACATAAAAACCTCGTTATGATGAATGTGAAGAGACGTCTATTTTTTCTGCTTCTGTAGCTTTTGGCGATTCCGAATCGCCCAACCGGCGACGTTCTTCTGCTCAGCCCGGGTAATCGCAAGAGCATCCTCGGGGACATCCTTGGTAATCGTCGATCCGGCGCCGATCAAGCTGCCGCGACCGATAGTGACCGGGGCAACAAACTGGGTGTCACTGCCAACGAAAACATCATCACCGATGGTCGTCTGATGTTTGTTAACACCATCGTAGTTGCAGGTAATCGTGCCACAGCCGATATTGACATTTTTACCAAGGCTGGCATCGCCGATGTAGGTTAAGTGACTGGCCTGCGACTTCTCGCCAAAAACGGCTTTCTTGGTTTCGACAAAGTTGCCGATCTTGTTATTGCCGCTGAGAACCGTTCCCGGGCGCAGGTGCGCCATCGGCCCCACGGCACAGGAGTTACCCAGGGAAGATTCACTGAGTACGGAACCCGGTTTTAAGTGGACCTGATCAGCAATGCTGCAATCGGTCACCACAACGCCAGGTTCGATTTCACAACCGCTGCCGATGGTTGTCTTACCACGGAGATGAACATTGGGGTGAAGCAGGGTATCAGCGCCGATCACCACATCCGGCTCGATGTAGGTCGTCGCCGGATCAACCAGCGTCACACCAGCCCGTTGATGCCCCTCGTTGATCCTCTGCCGCATGATGGCTCCGGCTTCGGCCAACTGCACACGATCATTGATACCCATCGCTTCCGCGGCATATTCAATCAGCAGAGCCTCAATCCGCCCTCCGGCTTTGCGGGCCGCAGCGACGATATCGGTTAGATAATATTCCCCCTGGGCATTGCTGTTATCCAGAGCCCGCAAGAATTCAAACGCTTCCGGTGCACGAAAGACGTAGATGCCGGTGTTAATCTCATCAACCAGGCGCTCGCTCCGCGAGGCGTCTTTCTCCTCAACGATCCGCTCAACCCCGTTCTTGCCACGGATAATGCGTCCATAACCGGTGGGGTCTTGCATTTGAGCCGTCAAGATGGTCACACTGGAAGCAGTTTTTTGATGATGCTGCAGAAGCTCCCGCAAGGTGGTTTCGCGCAACAGAGGCACATCGCCACAGAGCAGGAGCAGGTCTCCTGTAAACTCTGTCAGAGAGTCTTCCGCGCAGAGTAAGGCGTGCCCCGTTCCCAACTGTTCTTCCTGCAAGGCAAAGGTCAGTGGCTCTTCGGCAAGAACCTGTCTCACCTGCTCAGCGCCATGACCAATCACCGGGACAATCGGCGTAGCACCAAGGGAGCGGGCCGTTTTGACCACGTGGCTCAGCATCGGCCTGCCGGCAACAGGATGAAGAACCTTGGGGAGTTGCGATTTCATCCGGGTTCCCTGGCCTGCAGCCAGGATTACAGCAGCGAGTTTTTTTGACATTTTTTCCCTCCATTATCTAAGCTCGCCATTATTTCGAAATGCCTCGTAAAGGTCAAGCGGAGACAAGATCAATTCTGCAGTATTTCAAAGGAAAATGCAGCTTAACCGAGATTTAAGGTTTCTCTTTACCTTCCCGCACGGCCTCCAGTATATTGGTCGTTCAAATTAACAAGGGGGACGAACTGAGAAAATGGGTAGCCGGGGACAAATAACCGAACTTCTAAACCAGCTGGCGCATGACTTAAAGACCCTTGAAATTGCTTATGAGAAGTATTTCCTCGGCACGGAAAAACGTGCTCCCGAAAAGGAACGGCAGAAGATCACTTTGCGCATGCGCAAAATGATCACGCACTATATCCCGCAAACTGACCTGCGCTACAAACTGCAAAGCATTAGCAGTCGATTCAACAGCTACTGCGGCTACTGGGATCGCATCCAGCGTCTGATTGACGAAGGCAGGTACGAACGTCACACCTCGCGGATCAATCGCTCTGAAAGCTTTAAGCCACCGACAGGCAAGGTTTCAGCAGAAGAAATCGACAACCCGGTGGACAACCTCTATGAAGAACTGGTGACTGCTCACAAGGCTTGTGAGCTTCGCCCTCCCAACAGAGAACAGGTTGTCAGTTTACTGTCCAGACAGAAAGAAGCCATCCAGAAACGCTTTGGTAACAAACAGGTCGACTTTGTGGTCGTCACAGAGGCGGGCAAACCCAAGATCAAGGTACGCGCCAAACGGTGAGTCAACATCATGAATGAGCAACGCAGCAAAACAGCTATGGTTCTGGCCGGCGGCGGCATCATGGGCGCTGCGTACGAGATCGGCTGCCTGGCCGCCCTCGACCGTCTTTTCAACCCGGGCTTTTCCACCCGCCGCTTCGACACCTACATCGGTATCAGCGCCGGTTCTGTGATCGCCGCCCTGGTCGCCAATCGCATTGATCCCGGCGGACTTTTCAGAACAATCGCCCGCAATGAAAGCACGGTTTTCAACTGGCGACGACGTGATGTTTATCGCGTTAACTGGTGGGCAACGATTCTTTCTCTGGCAGGCTTGCCATTCAATCTTCTGCGGGTCCTCAAGCACTATCGAAAAAATAACTGGCAAGTTCGTCTGAGCGATTTGCCACATCTCATCCACGAACAGTTTCCAGCGGGCCTCTTTTCTCTGGAGCCGCTTCAATCTTACCTTTGTAAAGCCTTTCACGATGAAGGCCTCTGCGACGACTTCAAAGACCTCTCCTGTGAGCTCTTTATCCCGGCTTACGATCTTGATTCCGGAGAGCGGATCATCTTCGGCAAGCCCGGGCATCAGGAGTTACACATCTGTCAGGCCATCACAGCATCCAGCGCCATTCCTTTCTTCTTTCAGCCACACCGGATTAAGCAGCGCGCTTACCTGGATGGCTCGACAGGCAAAGTGGCCCATATTGATATCGCCATCGAGAATGGCGCGAAACTGGTCGTTCTGATCAATCCCCGGGTCCCTTTCTGCAACGACCAGAATACGACCTGCCTACCCTCTCTCTCCTACGGCAAATGTTCACAGATTGATGAGCTTGGCGTGCTCTTTACATGGGAACAGGCAAAACGAATCGAGAGCCGCGAGAAAATGATTATGGCTCTCGAGCACTATCGCCATAAACATCCCGATGTCGATATTCTGCTCTTCGAACCTGCGACCGATGAAGCACTCCTCTTCTTCCAGGGGCCCATGTCGATTACGGCGCGCAACCAGGTGATGCAACGCGGTTACCAGTTGACCCTCGAAGGCCTGAAGAGCAACTACGAAGAGCTGGCCGGAATCTTTTCCAGGCATGGCATTCAGACAACAAGCAAGAGTCTCGGACAGGCGCCCCCCTCTTGATTTCAATCAGGCCTGGACTGTGCGCTGGTTGACGAAGGTAAAGCTGACCGGTAAAGTTAATTCTCGGCGGGATCTTTATGGAAATTGTATTTTGTACCCTCCACGTTCGCCGCTCCACTCAGGCTATTTCACTGGCAGCCGGCTGTCTGGCCTCCGCCCTGCCTGAACCCTTATCTCAAACCAGCATCCTGGTTGACGCTTTTCCTGACCAGACCGACCAGGAAATTCTCACCATGGTTTTACAGCCACAGCCGGACGTCGTCGCCTTCCCGGTTTATGTCTGGAACCGTTTGCGGCTCATCGAAATCGCTAAAAAGCTGCATAAACAGGCACCCCATATTCGCCTGATCGCCGGCGGCCCTGAAGCAACCGGTGATGCCGAGGGTCTGCTTTCGGCAGCGCCCTGGACAGCACTCGTCCACGGTGAAGGGGAAGCCGCATTTAAAGGGCTGATTAACGCCCTGGCAGAAAACCGGCCTGCGCAACCGTTGCCCGGAGTTAGCTGGGTATCGCAGGGGAACCTCTTTTCCGGCCCGGAGTATTGTCCGCACGACCTCAACAAAGCTCCCTCGCCCTGGCTCTCCGGCTTCCTCAAACCTGAAGCCTCTGGTGGCGTTCTCTGGGAGGTTGCACGGGGCTGCGCTTTCTCTTGCGATTACTGCTTCGAAGCACGCGGCCACGCCGGAGTCCGTGACATCGACAGAAAACGCCTGAAAGAGGAGCTTGCTCTCTTTGTCTCTGCCGGAGTCACCCAGGTCTGGGTTCTTGACTCAACCTTTAATCACCCTCCGCAGCGCGGCATTGCCCTGCTGGAACTCCTGATCGAACAAGCACCACATCTGCACTATCACCTGGAAGCCAAGGCGGACTTTATAGATCGCCGCACCGTGGCCCTGTTAAGCCAGCTGAACTGTTCCGTGCAGCTGGGCTTGCAATCGATACATGAGCAGGTCCTGAAAGCAGTACATCGCCCCCTTGGCCTGGACACTCTGACCGAGAAGGTCCGCCTCCTTGCAGCAGAAGGGATCATCTACGGCTTCGATCTTATCTATGGCCTGCCACAGGACAATTACGCAGGCTTCCGTGACAGCCTTGATACCGTGCTCAGCTTTGCACCAAACCATATTCACATTTTCCCCCTGTCGATACTGCCTGGAACCCGACTGGCACAACAATGTGACCGTTATGGTATCGAAGCTCAGTCGGAGCCTCCCTATGAGCTGATTTCATCAAGTAACTGGACAGTCGAAGAGATGGAGCTCTGTCGCCGGCTTTCTGCTGCCGTCGATCTCTTCTACAATTCCGGTCGAGCCGTCGCTTTCTTCCCGGCGATCATGCACGCCCTGCAAATTCCACCCAGCGAACTCTTCGAGGATTTTTTCAAGTGGGTTTTACAGCAAGAAGGTGTCGAATACCATGACCTGATGCTGACCGATCGGTGGGCCGCCGATGATGTATATCGCATGCTGCAGGGCTATCTTTGCAGTCAGCTGGAAAGAACCGGGCAAGGTCATCTGACCAGTGTTTTTCTTGACCTGCTCTGCTATCACTTCCATTACGCAGAGACGATCCTCGGGGAAGAGTTGCTCCCCCCCCAGGAGCCGTTCGAGCCAAAAACGAACCTCTGGGAAACTCCCTGGCAGCGTTCCAGAAATTGCCGTCTGGTACCCTTTGCCTATGAGATTCTGGACCTGCTGGAAGTCGAAGAGATGCAACTGGACGAGTTCGCCAGCCTGTTCCGTCCGGTCGGCTCGGTGGCTCTATTTATGCGGCGTGACAATGAAGTTTTTTGTGAATCATTAAGCGAAGAGATGTTGAAATTACTGCGAGAGAGCAACAGCGGACTCAGCCCGAAAGAAATTTTCGCCGGCAGCCTGTCGCAGGCAACCGGGGAAGAACTGGTCGAGTTTGCCGTTTACGAGGGGTTATTACAACCGGTTCAATAAGCAATTAGGAACTGCATCATAGATGGTTGAAGCCATAAACGAATGGGTCTATCGCCCAAACAAAGAGAACACGTCTTTACACCAAAACAGTCAAAGCCAATATCAAAAAACCAACGCAAAGACGCTAAGAAAAGCTAAGAAAGGTGCAGAGGGAGACTGTTCTCGCCTGTTGAAATGGTTTTCTTTGCGGGCTTTCCCTACCCCTTCGCGCCTTCGCCTAAAGCGCCTACTTCTGGTACTTTAAATACTTTCAACCTTTGTTTGGGTTATAAGTCTGATCGGGAAGGAGCCGGGGTTGCCCCCGCCGTCCTCCCACACCACCGTAAGAACGGTTCCGTATACGGCGGTTCCTGATTTGCGTCTGCATTATCAACCAACAATGCCTGACGTCTTATAAGCACCCAGCTTTACCTCACGACTTCCGGTCGCCACTTCCAGCTTTTAGGCCCTCTTGCGAGGCACCT
>JAOUDB010000076.1 GCA_029859485.1 Desulfuromonadales bacterium
GTGCGCCCCGGTGCGACCTTAACGATTGCTCCTGGTACGCAGGTGTCAGTAGCGAATGCCCAGGTAAAAATCAGCGTGCGCGGGCTGATTACAAGCAATGGCAGCGCAGCGGCCCCCGTTGTTTTCAAGGGCCCGAAGGGTTGGCTGGGGATCGAGTTTATGGAGGCGCCTCAAGGCAGCTCCCTGGTCTGGACAGAATTTTACTCCGCCCAGGCAGCGATCAGCAGCTTTGCGACGGACTTCAAGGTAGAAAACTGCACCTTTAAAGATGGCGAATTTGGCGTCAGGCTGCTGCGCGAATCCAGCCCGGTTATTGTCAATTCAACCTTTAAGGACAACCAGGTTGGCATCGCCAATGAAATGAAGTCTGGTCCAAAGATTCGTGGCAACAGCTTTATCAATCAATCGCGCTCAGCGATCCTGGCTTCTCACAACAGTAAGGGCGAGATTGCCGAAAACAGATTTGAGAAAAACAAGCAGGCGATCACCTTGCTGCAGGACTACCCGGATCGTATCAATCAGAACACCTTCATTGAGAATGAAGTGGGGGTCTACTGCAGCCAAACCAAAAGCAGCCCGTTGATCGAAGAGAACCTCTTCGAGCGCAACCAGTACGGGGTGTTGAATTTCTCCTTTTCCTACCCAGTGATCAAAAATAATCGCTTCATCGACAACAAGACTGCCGTACACAACGATCAGTACGGATCTCCTGTGGTTGAGAACAACCTGTTTCGCGGTAACGAAATGGCTCTTTATAATTATCGCAAATCCAATCCCAAAGTTCGTTTGAACAGTTTTGAGCAGAATGCTTTGGCGCTCTACTGTGATTTTTCAGCTTATCCGGACGTTAAAGAGAACAATTTTCTGGGTAATGTTCTGGGCGTTAAACTCGGCATTTATCAGAGTGCCGACTGGGAGCGCCGTTCCGGCTCAAAAAAAATCATGCAAAAGGAATCGGCCTCGCGAAGAAGCCAGAACCCGTTGCTCGCCAATGCTCCGGAAACCTTTAGTGACTTCGTTGATGTCAGCGGCAACTGGTGGGGTGATGATACGGCGCAGTTGATCAGGGTCGGGGAGGGCAATAGCCCCCTGTTTTACGATCGACACGACGAGCCTGAGGTGACTTACGAAAACTACGGTCCTGGGGTCTATAAACTTGATCGTGTGCATTTTTCACCCTGGCTGAATGAGCCGGTGAAAGATGTCGGCCCTGTGGAGTCGAAATGAGGTGGTTGGTCTTTCTGATTCTCCTGATGGCAATGCCCTCTCTGCTTACAGCGGCAATGATTGAAGGTCGTGTCGTTAATGGTGATGAGCCGCTCGCCGGGGTTGTGGTAACAGCCCATGCTTCACTCGATTTCACAACTGAGCCGATCGCCCGCTCGGCGGCCAGCGACAGTGAAGGACTTTATCAAATGGAGTTACCGGCCGGTACTTACGCCCTCTTTGGCTGGAATGATGAGCGCACCCGGTTCGCTTTTTGTGGGCGTAATCCGGTTAACCTGACGGAAGGATCGACCTGGGTTGGCCTGCAGTCTGTTCCGGTCACAACCTCAGATGTTGATGCTTATGATGATGACTATAGCGCGGCTATAGAAGGTCAGGTTCTGCATGAAGGCTTGCCGCTGGAAGGAGCTTACGTTTACCTCTACCTGGATGTCTCTGAAGATCTTAAGGGCCAGGGCTACCGCCTCTCTATGCCAACGGGGCCGGACGGCTATTTCCGTTTTGATGGCTTGCCGGAGAGCGATTATTATCTTGTTGTACGGCATCGTCAAAACGGCCAGCGGGTCGGGCCGGTGCAGGAAGGTGACTCATTTGGTCTATTCCCTGGCAACCCTTTAACGGCCACGTCAGGGCAGGTGCAACAGCTCAAGCTGCACAGCGTTGCCAAGCTCAAAGACGCCAGTGAAAGTGAAACCTTCGGCCGAGCGACGGGCCCGGTTTTACGGGGAACCGTTGTGGATACTTCGGGGCAGGGCGTTGCCGGCGTACACGTATTCGCTTATGTTGACCGGGTTATCGGTCATCAAAGACCTGCGGCTATTTCGACACCAACGGCTGTTGACGGCGGTTTTGTCGTCAACCTGCCGGAGCCGGGCACTTACTATGTAGGAGCACGAGAAGCTTACGGTGACTCTCCTGCACCGGGAGAACTCTTCGGCATGTATGAAGAGAGTGCTGATCATGGTCTGACCCTCGAGAAGGGACAAAACCTTGGCGAGCTTCGCATTGTCGTCGAACCGGTCGCTATTTTTTAGATTCTGCTTTGCTTTGTTTAAGGCCGTTGAGGCCACCAGAAAAAGACTGTGTCTCTGTGGTCAGATTTTAACTTTTATAAATCATGGAATGGAAGGTATTAGGTGATATGGAAGAAAAGAAGCCGCAAGAAGTGAAACTTGAGATCCAGCTTGACGAAGAGATGGCCCAGGGGGCTTATGTCAACCTGGCGGTCGTCAATCATAACGATTCGGAATTTGTGGTCGACCTGATCTTTGTTCAACCGCAGGCGCCTCGTGCAAAGGTCCGTTCCCGGGTGATCCTTTCTCCCCAGCACGCCAAGCGTTTTGTCGCTGCGTTGCAGGAGAATATTAACCGCTACGAACAGAACTTTGGCGAAATTGCGCCGGCCCAGCAACCTGCTGGTGACGCGGGACATTACCATTAGGTTGTCATGATCTCCTTACTCCGCATACGTCTGGCGCTTGTTGTCGCAGTCTTGTGTCTGCTCAGCAGTTGCACTTTGGGGGCACCTGCCCTTAAACTGGAAGACAGTGTCATCGAAGGCAAGGTGATCTGGAGTGGTGAGGTCCATATCGATGGCATCGTGACAGTCAAAAAGACCGGTCACCTGACTATCGAGCCAGGGACACGGGTTCTTTTTGAGGCGAGAGATAAAGATGGTGACGGCATCGGCGATGCTGAGTTGCTGGTTGAAGGAGCCTTGATTGCGCGGGGGGCAGAAGATGCTCCGATTATCTTTACCAGCGCTGCCGAGCAGCCCAAGGCGTCTGACTGGAAATACCTCTATCTTGATTTTGCCCGTGAGGCTGAACTTGATTATGTGATTTCCGAATACGCCTACAGCGGTTTGCAGGTTCACTTCTGCCGGGCTCGGGTGACCAACTCGATCTTTCGTTACAACGTTGATGGGTTGAGGTTTTCGACAGTCAGCCTGTACGCTGCCGGAAATCGCATCTACGGAAATCGCCACGGTCTGCGTTACGAAGAACGTGGCAGTGAGGCCAGGTTGCACCACAATGATATCCGCGATAACGAGATCGGTATCTTTGTCGTAACACGATCAGACGACAAGGCACGCATTGAACAGAACAATATAACCAATAATAGTCAATATAATGTCAAACTGGGTTGGCAGCAGCCTGGCGGTGTGACCCTGCCGAACAACTGGTGGGGGATATCAGATCCCGTGGCGATACAGAAAACTTTTTTTGATCGGCAATTTGATGACAATCTGGGGGTGGTAAGTGCCCCGCAAGTTTTGACCAAAGCGGTCAAATTGAGTGACTGGCAAAAACACGAAGGAGCTACACCATGAGCACGATCCGTATCCTTTTTAACGCACTGTTAGTTGTCCTGATCATCACGGGGCTCACCGTCTCTTCTGCACAGGCTTGTGTCGGAAAAACCCTGGTGGTGGGGGCCCTGGATAACCCGCAGCAGCAGGTTCTTGCGGAGATGCTCTCTGTGCTGATCGGTGAGCGGACCGGCACGACCGTCAAGGTGGTCTCGGTTGCAGGGCACGCAGAGGCACACGATGCCATGATCCGGGCTGAAATGGACATGTATGTCGAGTACACGGGGGTGGGGCAGGTGATCATCCTCAAAGAACAACCGATCGCTGATTCTGATGAGCTCTATAAGGCGGTCAAGGAACGTTACAATCAGGATCTGAACCTGGTCTGGCTGAAGCCTTTCGGTTTCTCTGACGAGCGTTATGCGCCGGAAGGGACTGTGGCCGTTGCGGCTCCTGTCGTGCGTAAAGATACCCTGAAGAAATTCCCGGCCCTGGCTCGCTTGATCAATAAACTGGGGGGCTCGATCGATGACCCGACCATGAAAGAGCTGGAAACGGCGAGTGCTGCCGGGAACTCCCGTGATGTGGCACGCAAGTTTCTAAAAGAGAAACGTTTTATTTAACGAGTATCTGCAATGACCCGAATTGACCGTCGAACCTTTATCCGTCAGAGTATTCGAACCGCTGTGGCGACCTCCGCCGTGGGTTGTCTTCCTGCGCTTGATCTTCTGGCGTTGCCTGCAAATGCCGCCGATTCTCCTCCGCTTGCCGTGCGTAAAGGGAAGAATGTTAAGCAGTTGGTTCAGGAGACGATCGGCGCGTTAGGTGGCATCGAACAGTTTGTCAAACCGGGTGAGGTGGTTGTGGTCAAGCCCAACATCGGTTGGGATCGCACGGTGGAACTGGCCGCCAATACTCACCCCGAAGTTGTGACGACGCTGGTGGAGCTCTGTCTTGATGCCGGAGCGAAACAGGTCCGCATCTTTGACCGAACCTGTAATGACGAGCGTCGTTGTTATACCCAGAGTGGCATTCGCTCAGCTGTTGAAGGCCTTAAGTCGGATCGTGTCAGCCTCGAATACATGGATCGGCGCGCTTACAAGGAATTGGCGATCAAGGGGGGCAAGGCTTTTGACCGCTGGGAATTTTATATGCCGGTGATCGAGGCCGATCGCCTGATCAACGTACCGATCGCCAAGCATCATTCGATTTCGAAGCTGACTCTCGGTATGAAGAACCTGATGGGGGTGATCGGCGGCAACCGGGGCCGCTTGCATCATCAGATCGCCGAATCTCTCGCCGACATCGCCTCTGTTATTCATACCGATCTTACGGTGATTGATGCAACCCGGATCCTGGTTGCCAACGGCCCGCAGGGCGGGCGGACCGAGGATGTTCGCAATACCGAGACCTTGATTGCTTCGCCCGACATGGTCGCCGCCGACGCCTATGCCACCACCTTGTTCGGGTTCAAACCGGAAGATGTGTCGACGGTTGTGGCTGCGGCACAAAGAGGTTTGGGTGTCATGGATCTCAAACAGGTTCGCATGGTTTGAAAAACTCCTCCTGGACATACGCCCGCAAAATCAGTCAGAGCTTCTGCCTGGCGGTTTTTCTGTGGCTTTTCCTGCAGACGGAATATCGTGGCATCGACCAACTGCCCTATCCGGTCAGCCTGTTGTTTCGCATTGACCCTCTCGCCGCATTAGCGGACTTTCTCGCACCCGGGCCCTTCGGCTGGCAAGTTCTCTGGCCCGCTCTTTTGATCCTTCTGGGAACAGTTTTGTTCGGCCGGTTTTTTTGTGGCTGGATTTGCCCGCTTGGCAGCACGCTTGATGGTCTCGGCAAGGTCATCGGCCGTGGTCGCCGAACCTTTTCACCCGGCTGGCGACGGGTTAAATACTACTTGCTGATCGGTATGGGGACCGCGACTCTTTTCGGAGTGCAGCTGTTGGGACTCTTCGACCCTCTCGCCATCTTTCTGCGTTCGCTGACCCTCGCTGTTTATCCTGCATATAATTACGGGCTGAACAGGATCTTTGATTTTTTTTACGAGCACAATGTTCCGCTGCTCTCGGCCACCGCTAAAAACTCTTATCCCTTCTTCCGTGATAACCTGATGGCTTTTCATCAGCCGATTTTTGCCCTCGGCCTCTTTACCCTGATAATTTTCCTGACCATCCTGCTGTTAGAGAAGGTCGAGCATCGTTTCTGGTGCAAGAACCTTTGTCCGCTTGGTGGCCTGCTTGGTCTTTGTTCCCGCTACGCGATTTTACAACGGACCCCGCAGAAACTTTGTGCTGATTGCAAGTCCTGCGACAGCCTCTGTCGTTCAGGGGCCGTGCGTAGCTCGGGACATATGCGTAGCGAGTGTTTGCTCTGCATGGATTGCACCGGCTTCTGCCCGGAAGAGCGGGTACACTTTGGCTTAAGGACCGGTTCCGATCATTACGTCGGCGTTGATCTGCAGCGTCGGGGTGTCCTCACCGCCATGGCCAGCGGCGTCATGATGGCACCGGCCGTGCGCATCGGTCCGGTCACTCATGAGCAGAACCCTTACCTGATCCGTCCACCGGGAGCCGTTGCCGAGGATGAATTTCTGCAACGCTGCGTACGCTGTGCCGAATGTATGAAAGTCTGTATCGGGCGCACTCTGCAGCCTGCGCTGCTTCAAGCTGGTCCCGTTGGTTTGTGGACGCCCCTGGTGGTGCCTCGCATCGGTTACTGTGAATACAACTGCACGCTTTGCGGACAGGTTTGCCCGACTGGAGCGATCGCACCGTTAAAGCTGCCAGAAAAGAAGAAAAACGTGATCGGCCTGGCCGTTATCAAAAAAGACCGCTGCCTGCCTTTCGCCAAGGGCGTTGAATGCCTGGTTTGTGAGGAGCATTGCCCGACGGGTGAAAAGGCGATCGTCATGGAGGAGAAAGAGCTGTTGGTCGATGGTGAAATGCGGCGCCTCAAGTTCCCCAGGATCATCGACAAACTTTGTATCGGTTGCGGGATCTGCGAAACAAAATGTCCGGTAGAAGGCGCTAGCGCAGTTCGTATTATCAACGAGGGTGAGAGCCGTCGCAAGCGTTCTGAGCTTCTTGCCGGGCCCTATGGCTGATATGCCTCTCCTGTTGAAAATCCTCCTCCTGTTCCTTTTTTCCCCGGCTGTTTCGATGGCGTCAGATGTCATTGAACTCGGCAGTTTTTCCAGCTCAGGGCTGTCCGGTTGGTCTGAAAAGAGCTTTAAAGGGACGACGGAGTACCGAATTGTCGAGGAGGGCGGTGAGAAGGTTCTGTACGCCAAAAGTGAGAAGGCGGCCTCAGGCTTGGTCTTTGAAACAAGTTTTGACCCGCAGGAGTTTCCGATTTTGAGCTGGCGCTGGAAAGTCAGCGATACGATCAGCAAGGGTGATAGTCGTAGCAAGGCCGGAGATGATTACGCGGCTCGTATTTATGTTGTCTTTCCTCACTGGTTTTTCCTGAAGACAAAAACCCTGAATTATATCTGGGCCAATCAATTACCAAAAAATTCAAGTCAGCTGAGTGTCTATACCAGTAATGCTATGATGATCGCCGTTGAAAGCGGTTCTGCCAAAGCCGGAGAGTGGGTCACCGTCCAGCGCAATCTCCTTGATGATTATCGTAAGGCTTTTGCTGAGGAGCCAACGAAGGTCGGTGCGATCGCCATCATGACTGATACGGATAACACCGGGGAAGCAGCTGAGGCCTGGTATGGTGATATAAAAGTCCTCCGTAAATAAACCTTCCTGCTCATCGTCCCAGAAATTTCTTTTTTTTCCGTTATACTTTAAGCGTGGTCATCAGTTATTGCTGTCAAAATTCTGGTCTAAGGGAGGCTTTCATGTCATTGGTTAAAACCTGGTACACGCCTGAGTCTGCTGCAGACAAGTTTGGTATTCAGATTGGTCAATTGCAGGAGTGGGTTAAGGAAGGGCTGGTGCGGTCGGAACAGGAAGGCGAGAAGGTCGTTCGCGTAAATATCGATGATGTGCGCCTTGAAGTGGAGGCCATGGTCCAGCGCTCCTGATTTTGCCGTATCCTGAGAGATAAAATCAAAGAGCCCTTGGGCAAGACGAATCGTCTTTACTCAAGGGCTCTTTTCCTATTCTAATCACCGGGATTTGATCTTTGGTTGCCTTTTTAGATCAAATCATTTTTAAATGCATTTTCGACGTTTGTTGGTGAACTAAACGATTGTCGCCAGACTGGATCAGTTGGTCGCGTTCATCTTGAGAATTAAAGCGACAAGGCCGAGCACTCCGATTGCCGCAAAAACCATCGTCAGTTTGGGAAAGCCCATAATGCTGCTTAAGGTTGCTGCGACCAGTCCGCCCACGAAAACAAACCCTAAATAGTAAACCCGCTTGGTTCTGACTTCGTTTCTTTTCTGGCCTTCAACCAGGGGTTCATTGCAGACAGGACAGTTGGACAATCGGTCTAAGGTATTCTCCCCACACTTTGGACATATCACCTGTGGCATAGTTTCCTCCTCCCGTTAAAAAAACCGTATATATATTTCTATATCATAAAAATCGTCAAAAACAACGCAAAAAGACCAGAATAATCAGTAGGTTGTGTGTTTAATCCTTTGGGATGTAAAAGCAGGTAATCTTAAGAGGTGGGCTGAGCTGTCGTTGCTGGCTTCATAACCTTGCCGATAAAGGGGGAGGTCATGGCGCGAACCAGCGCGCTGTAATTCAATTGAAATGTCACTTCTGTGCCGACCGATAGCTTGAGTTCGTCAGACTCCAGAATAAGGTGGTCACTACTGGCGCCCAAGACATTGATTCCGGTTGGTGCCTGCAGGCCGGACGGATCAATATCCTGCTGTCCGACAGCAAGGATGGATTGCGTGACCAGGCCTCGATCCGTGACTGGTGGAGCCTCCCCGAATGCGGTTTGTGCGATGATACCCGATGGCTTTGATGGTTTAACCTTAGCTTCGATCACTTCGGCACATAGCGTGATAGCGTCGGTATGCAGTCCGTCGATCGGCTGCCGATGGAGGGTTTCGCAGCCAAGCAGAATGGCCTCACCCAGGCGAAGGTCGTTAATCCGACCGATCTCTGCGCCACTCAATGCCCACTCCAGGTTTGCAGAGTTTCCTCCCGATACAATGTCTATGCTCAGGCCTAAAGTTGCTTCGATAGAGTCTGCAAGCCCGGACAGCATGGTCATATTCCTACTGTCTGGCGATACGCCACTACGGCACGCGAGGTTGGTACCGATCCCTTTGAAATCGATATTCGGCAAGGTAAGTGTTTCTCGGACGGTGTCCGTTACGTCCTCCGGCATGATACCCTCACGGAGGTCTCCCAGCTCAACCATGAGAATTACCCCGTGGGTACGACCTGCCTTTTGCGCTTCCTGCGAGAGCTTTTTGATGACCTCGATCTCAGTGTTGCAACTGACATCGGCAGACATGACGACCCGTTTCGCCTGACTCAGCATTGGTGAGCGTATCAGGGTCATCTCTGCCGCACTCAGTGCAGACCGCATCGATTCAATGTTTTCGATGCGCGAGTCGCCCAGCCTTTTAACCCCGGCCTCAAGCA